>DNLZ01000269.1:1697-3908 GCA_003488325.1 Planctomycetaceae bacterium | reverse complement strand
TCGATGAGCGGGGCGAGGGCGGCGACCAGCCTGCGGGCTGGGACACGGTCGCCCGTCGGCGGGTCGGAGGGCGTCTCGGGAACGAAGACGAGCGGATCGGCGGGGGGCCGCGGCCGGAGGACGCTCATCGGGATCTCATCCTGAAAAACGGCCGGCACGCCCCGCCGCACGGCGCGGACGGTGTTCCGATCGGCCGGCCCGGGTACGCTCTCGCCCGAGCCCATCCGGCACGATACCGTTGAGTTCGTGCCGCGTCGCACCCATCGGAGCCCCACGACCGTGACCGAACTCGACCTCATCCGCGAACTGGCCGAGAAGAACGCGACGAAGATCGTGATGCTCGTGGCCGACGGGCTCGGTGGGCTGCCTCTGGAGCCCGGCGGACTGACCGAGCTCGAGACCGCGGCGACACCCCATCTCGACCGGCTCGCCGCCCGCGGCACGAGCGGGCTGAGCACGCCCGTCCTGCCCGGTGTCACGCCAGGATCGGGTCCGGGACATCTCGGCCTCTTCGGCTACGACCCGCTCGCCTTCCGCATCGGCCGGGGTGCGCTCGAGGCGACGGGAATCGGCTTCGATCTCGGCCCCGAGGACGTCGCCGCCCGCGGCAACTTCTGCACGCTCGACTCCGCCGGACGCATCACCGATCGACGGGCTGGTCGCATTCCGTCGGAGGAGAGCTTCGCCGTCGTCGAGCGGCTCGCCGCGATCTCGATCCCCGGAGTCGAGACCTTCGTCAAGCCGGTCAAGGAGCATCGGTTCGTCGTCGTCTTCCGTGGGCCCGGTCTCGACGGCGCCGTGGCCGACACCGACCCGCAGGCGACCGGAGCGACGCCTCTCGATCCGCGGCCCCTCGTCCCGGCAGCGCGCCGGACCGCGGAGGTCGCGGCGGAGTTCGTCCGCCAGGCCCGCACCATCCTGCGCGATGAGCCGAAGGCCAACGGCCTCGTGCTGCGGGGGTTCGCCGCGAAACCCGCGCTCCCGTCGTACGCGGAGCTCTACGGCTTGCGGGCCGCCGCGATCGCCGTCTATCCGATGTACAAGGGACTCGCACGGCTCGCCGGGATGACGATCGTCGGCACGCCGTCCACGCTTGCCGAGCAGGTCGGGACACTCGCCGGCTGCTGGAACGACTACGACTTCTTCTTCCTCCACTTCAAGTACACCGATTCGACCGGGGAGGACGGGGACTTCCGGGGCAAGGTGCAGCGGATCGAGGAGCTCGATGCGGCGCTCCCGGCCATCGAGCGGCTGCGTCCCGACGTGCTCGTCGTCACCGGTGACCACTCGACGCCGAGCCGGCTCCGCAGCCACAGCTGGCACCCGGTGCCGACCCTTCTGGTCGCCGACAGCTGCCGGCCCGATGGGCTCTGCGGCTTCTCCGAGCGCGACTGCCTCCGCGGCGGCCTCGGCATCTTCCAGGCCAAGCACCTCATGCTGCTGGCGATGGCCCATGCCGGCCGGCTCGGCAAGTACGGAGCCTGACCGCACGATGCCGAGGGCCACCGACGAAGACCTGTTCCAAAGCTCGACGATGACGTTCGGCGAGCATCTCGAGGAGCTGCGGACGTGCCTCATCCGCGCCTCGCTCGGCCTGGCCGTCGCCGTGCTTCTCGGGCTCTTCGTCGCCCGGCCGGTCGTGCATCTCATCGAGCAGCCCCTGAAGCGGGCGCTCGGCGACTACTACACCTCGGCGGCGCTCGACACCTTCGACGGCTGGCGGCCTCGCGTGGACGGCGGCACCCCCCTGCCCTACTCGCGCGACGAGGTGGTCGATGCCGTCGAGCGGCACGGCCTCTCGTTCGAGCTGCGGGAGGTGCACCCCGACCGCCTCGCCCGCGCGCTCGGGACCGCCCCGTCCGTCGATGCCGCGGAGGATGCTCCGGCCCCGACGACCTTCGCGACCGACGACCTCGTGCCCGTCCTGCTCTGGCAGCCGCTGGCACGTGATCCGCGCGTGAGCATCACCACGCTGAGCGCGCAGGAGGCCTTCGGCATCTACGTGAAGGCGGCACTGCTCGTCGGCATCGTCCTCGCGAGCCCGTGGATCTTCTACCAGCTGTGGACGTTCGTGGCGGCGGGCCTGTACTCCCACGAGAAGCGCTGGGTCTGGACCTTCCTGCCGCTGAGCATCGGTCTGTTTCTCGCCGGTGTCTCCCTCGCCTTCTTCTTCGTGTTCGACTTCGTGCTGAGTTACCTGCTGCAGTTCAA
>DNLZ01000269.1:0-1305 GCA_003488325.1 Planctomycetaceae bacterium | reverse complement strand
TTCGGCCTCGGGTTCCAGCTGCCGCTCGTGATGCTCTTCCTGGAGCGGATCGGCGTGTTCGACGTGGCGGCCTACGCGTCGCAGTGGCGGATCGCGATCCTCGTCATCGTCATCGTCTCGGCCGTCCTCACGCCGGCCGATCCGTACAGCATGCTCTTCCTCGCCGTGCCGCTGTGCCTGCTCTACTTCGGCGGGCTCGGTCTGTGCCGCTGGTTCGGCACCGGCAACGCCGGGGAGTCCCGAGCGCTTCAGGTCACGAAGGCGAGCCAGTAGAAGACCAGTCCGGTGCAGGCCGTGGCGGCGAGGTCGAGCGCCGCGATCCATGCCATGCGTCGATGTCGGGGCCCGTGCGGGCCCGGGCCAGGCGGCGACGGGAACCGGGCGAGCGCCTCCCAGACCGTCCAGGCGAGGAGCACGAACGTCGTGATCGCGAACACGAGGTGAATGGCGAGGGACGTGAGCACGCCGGCGGGCCACCACGGGCTCGCCGCCGCCCGGGTCCTCCAGTCGCTCAGGAGGCGGATGTCGATCTCGAAAAACACGATCGCGGCCGCCAGGGCCGTCACGATCACGAGCTGCAGCCGCTTGTGCAGGACGTGGTGACCGCGTCGCACGAGGACGATGCTCCACGCGAGCACGGGAAGCAGGGCGAAGAGCCCGACGAGCACGACATCCATGCCGAGCGAGGCCCTCGTGCCGAGAAAGCCGTCGAGACCGGGGTACTGCACGACGACCTCGGTCATGGACGACGCGGCGGTTCCGGGGCTGGGCATCGATCAGGCTCGGGGGCGACTGAAGCGGGGCGACGCCGCCGTGCGGTCGAGCGGGCGGTGATCAGGCCGGCAGGTGAACAGGGGGCCGGCACCGGGATGCCGGGGCCGGATCGCCGAACGGCGAAGTGTAGGCGGCGGTTGCCGTTGGCCCCAGCCGTACCCGTTGCGGGGGGCGGCGCCGAACCTGTTAGGATCGCGCGACCCTCGGCCGAGTGGCGAAACTGGCAGACGCACGGGACTTAAAATCCCGTGGAGAGCGATCTCCGTGCGGGTTCGATCCCCGCCTCGGCCACTCCAATTCGCCACGCTTCCGGCCTGGGCACCGCCGGCTCCCGCCACTCGTCTGCCCGGGTCACGCTTCTGACCTTGCTTCGACGGAGACCGGCTCGCTACCAGTGCCGCGTCGGCCCGAGGGCGGGATCGGTTTCTCCCCGGGACGCTAGAGCACGTCTTGCGTAGGTGGAGCGACGACGGGGCAAACCAAGGTGGGTAGGCGAAGGGGTCGGCGAACGCTCGAGGAGCATTGGGCCGC
>DNLZ01000234.1 GCA_003488325.1 Planctomycetaceae bacterium | reverse complement strand
TCGGTTGAGCGGGCGTCACTTCAGGCCGGGGCGGCGATCGAGGGCCCCGCGCACGCCGAGCTGCTCGGGGTGCCGGGCGATCTTGTCGGTGAAGACCCGCACGTCGTCGACGATCGGGCGGAGTTCCTGCGTCAGCTTCCGCACGTTCCCGACCGCGAGGGCGAGGTCGTCGTAGACCGCCGGGTCGCGCACGAGCTTGCCGAGCGTGCCCTCCGACTCGTTGAGCGCGTGGGTGAAGGCCACCGCCTGCTGGAGCACCTCGTCGAGCCGGCCGATCGTCTTGTCCACCTGGGCCACCATGCCGGCCCCGCGTTCACCGAGCGGCTTCGTGAGGCCCTCGAGGTTCCGCAGGTTGCGGTCGGCGGTGTCGATCGTCGCGCCGATGCCCTTCACGCTCGTGCGGAGCTCCGTCAGCACCTCCGGCAGCGTCGCGAGCGTGGTCTTCAGGTTCGAGCGCGTGGTCGGATCGCCGATCACGTCGTTGATGTTCGTCATCGCCGTGCTGAACGAATCGAGCGTCGCCTCGGTCTTCTGCACGAGCCGCGTGAACGAGTCGTCCTCGCCGAGGAGGATGCGGTCGACGGCCGCCGAGAGCCTCGAGACCGACTCGCTCGCCTGCGTCAGGGAGTCGAGCGCGGCGCCGACCTTCGGCTCGAGCGTGGCGAAGACCTCGAAGGGATCGCGGGAGACGGCGCCGACGAGCACCTCGCCCGGCTCGACCCGCTGCCGCGGGGGGACGACGCGGCCCGGCACGAGCTGGATCTCGGCGTCGCCGAGGAGCGTCGTGGCGATGCGCGGCTGCTCGTCGCGG
The DNA here is from genome assembly GCA_003488325.1 of Planctomycetaceae bacterium. Lineage (GTDB taxonomy): Bacteria > Planctomycetota > Planctomycetia > Pirellulales > UBA1268 > QWPN01. Next base: position 6,498 of record DNLZ01000234.1, on the reverse strand, counting down.
TAGACGGGCACGTAGGAGTCGACGTCGGCGGTCACACGCACGCCGCCGCGCTCGTCAAGCATGACGCTCGACACGCGGCCGACGAGGATGCCGTTCTTGCGCACCGGGGTGCCGGGCGCGATGCCGCGCGCGTCGACGAAGCTCATCCGCACCGGATAGGTCGCCTGCACGAGCGAGGGCAGGTCGCCGAAGAGCACGATGAGGATGCCCGCGATGATCGCCGTCGCGAGCACCACCACGCCCACCCGGAACTGCATCACGCGGTCGCTCATCGGGAGTCCTCCGTGTCGTCGCCGTCGCCCCGGCCGCCGGCCGCCGCGAGCCCCTGCTCCTCGCGCAGTTCGTCGATGCGGCTGCCCGCGCGACCCTCGACGAACTGCCGCACGCGCGGATCGCGGCTGCTCGCGAGCCGGTCGGGGGTGCCGTCGAAGACGATCTGCGGCTCGTCCTGCCGGAGCCGCGCGACCGGGTAGAGCATCACGATCCGATCGGCCACCTTGCGGGCGGTGTGCATGTCGTGCGTGACCACGACGCTCGTCACGCCGGGCCGGCGCCGCACGCGCAGGATGAGCTCGTTGATCACGTCGCTCATGATCGGATCGAGCCCGGTCGTCGGCTCGTCGTAGAGGATGAGCTGCGGGTCGAGGGCCAGCGCCCGCGCGAGTCCCGCACGCTTGCGCATGCCGCCGGAGACCTCGACGGGCTTTTTCGCCAGGGCGGAGCGGGGCAGCCCCACCTCGTCCACGAGCGACTCGACGATCGGGCGGATCTCCGCCTCCGACAGCCGCGTGTGCTCGCGGAGCGGAAAGGCGATGTTGTCGGCGATCGAGGCCGAGTCGAAGAGCGCGGCCCCCTGGAAGACGAAGCCGTAGCGGGTGCGGAGGTGGGCGAGCTGCCGGTCGCCGAGCCGCCCGAGCGAGCGCCCCTCGAAGCGGACGTCGCCGCCACTGGGGCGCACGAGCCCGATCATGCTCTTGAGCAGCACCGTCTTCCCGCAGCCGCTCTCGCCGAGGATGACCAGCGTCTCGCCGGCGGCCACGTCGATCGCGATGTCGCGCAGCACCTCGTGCGGCCCGAAGCGCACGGTGAGCCGGTCGACCTGGAGCAGGGGAGGGGCTGCCTGATCGGCGGCGGACGACGGTGCGGTGGCGGCGGCGGGCATGGGGTCACAGCAGGCGGCGCGGCCCGTCGGGGTGGATGAAGTCGTGGAGATGGTTGAGCCCGATCCCCAGGAACAGGTCGAGCACGAGGATCAGCACGAAGGAGTGGACGAACGCGTTCGTCGCCGCCCGGCCCACCCCCTCGGCCCCCGGCGCGCAGTGGAAGCCGTGGTGGCAGCTCACCAGCGCGATCGCGGCGCCGAAGAAGAAGCTCTTCGAGATCCCCATGAGGAAGTCGAACGCATCGACGTAGGCCCGGGAGTTTTCCCAGTAGTGGTGGTAGTCGATGCCCAGCACCAGGTGGGAGTAGAGGTAGCCGCCGAGCACGCCCATGAAGTCGGCCATCACCGTGAGCGACGGAATGAGCACCAGGCAGCCGAGGAAGCGGGGCACGACGAGGTAGTAGATGGGGTTGGCCCCCATGCTCTCGAGCGCGTCGATCTGCTCGGTGACGCGCATCGTGCCGAGCTCGGCGGCCATGGCGCTGCCCACCCGGCCCGCCAGCATCGTGGCGGCGAGCACCGGACCGAGCTCCCTCACGAGCGAGAGATTGATCACCGAGCCGAGCCGCGTCTCGAGGCCGAGCGACTTGAACTGCGCGTAGCTCTGCACCGCGAGCACCATGCCGATGAAGAGCCCCGTGAGCGCCACCACCGGCAGCGACATGACGCCGATCTGGTAGAAGCTCGGCAGGAGCACCTCGCGGCGCTGCCGCCGCGCCACGATCCAGCCGAGGGTCCGCAGCGCGAAGAGCACCACGTCGCCGATCGAGGCGACCCAGCCGATCGCGAGCTCGCCGAGGTCGGCGACCCGATCGGCGAGCCAGCCGGCGATGCCCGGCGGAGAAGCGGCGGTGGCGGCTGGGGCTGGCATGGGCGCGCGAGACCGACGGGGCGCAGGCTGGACCGTGCCGCTTCTATCGGTTGGGCGGATCGGGAAACGTGAGCAGAGCGTGCCGGTTCTGCCGGGGCCTGCGGGTCGCGAGCCGACCGTCGCCGCGGGCGGGAACCGGCCCGGCAGGATGGGTATGCTGCGGCGACCAGCCGAGTCGTCGCGGTCGATGGCCGGACACCACCCCGGGGAGGAGCGGCAGATGGCAGGACCGAATCGTGGCAGCGGGCGCACCGCGTCGTGGCGACACCTGGGGGCGTGGGGGCTCGTCGCGTGGTCCATGGCAGCGGCCATCGCGGCGGCGGCCGACGGCCCCGCCCGGCTCCTCGTCGTGAGCGTGACGACGGGGTTCCGCCATGCGTCGATCCCCGTCGCCGAGGCGGCGCTCGAGGAGATCGGCCGCGAGTCGGGGCTCTTCCACTGCGCGTTTCTCCGTCAGCCGGAGGGCCGCCCGCCGCAGCCGCGCGCTCCCCAGCGGAAGCCCGATGAGGACGACGCCGCGTGGCAGGCGCGGCAGGCCGCCCACGCGGCCGAGATGGATGCCTTCCGTCGGGCCGACGAGGTCTGGCAGCAGGCGCTCCGCGAGCAGTTCGCCACGGCCTTCGCGCCGGCGGCGCTCGCGGAATTCGACGGGGTGATCTTCGCGAGCACCACGGGAAACCTTCCGATCCCCGACATCGACGCGTTTCTCGGCTGGCTGCGCGGCGGCAAGGCCTTCATCGGCTTCCACGCCGCCACCGACACGCTCAAGGCGTCGGACGCCTACTGCGAGATGGTGGGCGGGCACTTCGCGGGTCATCCGTGGAACGCCGGCGGCGAGCACGCCTTCGTCGTGCACGAGACGGGTCACCGCGTGGCCGGGATGTTTCCCGAGCGGTTTCGCTGGAAGGACGAGATCTATCAATACGACGGCCGCTACGCGCCGGAGAACCTGCGGGTGCTCGTGAGTCTCGACATGGCCGCGAGCACGCCCAAGGAGCCGTGGCACGTGCCCGTGTCGTGGGTGCGTGACTACGGGAAGGGGCGCGTCTTCTACACGAACTTCGGCCACAACGAGGCCACCTGGAAGGAGCCGATGTTCCGGCGGCACGCGTCGGAGGGGATCGCGTGGTCGCTCGGCCGCTTCGACGCACCGGCCGCGCCCAATCCCGAGGCACAGGCGGCGGAGTACCTGCGGGGCGTGGTCGCCGCCGCTGGCGGCGAGCAGGCGGATGCGTTGCGGGCGCGGGTGGATGCCCGGATCGCGCGCGAGCCCGGCTGGGCCGTCGGTCTTCGCCCGCGCATGCTCGCGCTGCGGAGCCTTCCGGCGGAGGCCCGCTCGGCGGCCGCGGCCGCGCTTCTCGCCGAGGTCATGGCCGAACGGTGACGACGCGCGGACCGCGTCCCATGGTCCATTGGAGGCTCGCGCATGCGCAGGTCCCTTCGTCCCGGTCTCGTGGTCGCGGCTTTCGTCGCGTGCACGACGACGCTGGTCGCCGCGCCGCCGAACGTGGTCGTGATCGTGGCCGACGATCTCGGGTTCTCCGATCTCGGCGCCTACGGCGGCGAGATCGAGACGCCGCACCTCGACCGCCTGGCACGCGGCGGGCTGCGGTTCACCCAGGGATACAGCACGGCCCGCTGCTGGCCGAGCCGCGGCGCGCTCCTCACCGGCTACTACGCGCAGGCGATCCGACGCGATGCCCTGCCCGGCGGGAAGGGGGGCAGCCAGTCACGGCGGCCGTCGTGGGCGCGGCTCCTGCCCGAACTCCTCGCCCCGGCCGGATATCGCTCGTACCACTCCGGCAAGTGGCACGTCGACGGGCAGCCGCTGGAGGCCGGGTTTCATCGGTCGCTGCAGATCGAGGGGGGGCAGAACGACTTCTTCGATCCGCAGGGGATCACGGTCGATGGCGAGCCGATCGAGGGCGGCGACCGCTTCTACGTGACGACCGCCGTCGGTGACCACGCCGCCGCGTGCCTCCGTGAGCATGCCGCGAGCCACGCCGCTCAGCCGTTCTTCAGCTACGTCGCCTTCACGTCGCCCCACTTTCCGCTCCACGCACCGGCGGACGTCGTCGCGCGGTACACCGCCCGGTATGCCGCGGGCTGGGACGCGCTGCGTGCCGCCCGCTTCCGCCGGCTCCTCGACGGTGGCGTCGTCAGCGCGAGCCTCGCGCCGCTCGAGCCCGACGTGGGCCCGCCCTACCAGCCGAAGCCCGAGGTGCTCGCGCGGCTGGGGCCGGGCGAAGTCGATCGGCCGCGGCCCTGGTCCGACCTCACGACGGAGCAGCAATCGTTCCAGGCCGCGAAGATGGCGATCCACGCGGCGATGATCGAACTGATGGATCGCGCCGTCGGCACCATCATCGCCCAGATCGAGGCGATGAACGCCCTCGACGACACGCTGATCCTCTTCGTGAGCGACAACGGCGCCTCGGCCGAGATCATGATCCGGGGCAAGGGGCATGATCCGGCGCTGCCGCCGGGTTCGGCGGGCACGTATCTCTGCCTCGGCCCCGGGTTTTCGAGCGTGGCCAACACGCCCTTCCGCCGTCACAAGACGTGGGTCCACGAGGGGGGCATCGCCTCGCCGTGGATCGTCCATTGGCCCGGCGGCGGGGCGGCCGCGGGCGGCCTGCGAGCGCAACCGGTGCACGTGATCGACGTCGCCCCCACGGTGCTCGAGGTGGCGGGCGTGACCGCACCCGTGGAACACGACGGCGCTGCCGTTCCCCCGATGCAGGGCCGGAGCTTCGCGCGCGCGATCGCCGACGCGTCGGCGCCGCCGGCGCACGACGCGCTCTGGTGGTGCCACGAAGGCCATCGCGCGGTGCGCGTCGGCGACTGGAAACTCGTGGCCGAGAGGAACCGGCCGTGGGAGCTCTACGACCTCGCCCGGGATCGCACGGAGACTCGCAACCGCGCGTCGGCCGAGCCGGAGCGGGTCGATGCACTCGAGGCGGAATGGAATCGGATCGCGGAGGAGTGCCGCGCGCTCGCCGCGTCGGATGGCAGCGAGGCCCGGGCGCATCCGCAGCCGCGTGCCCGCGCGCCGAAGACCGGAGCGGCCGCGCCCGCGCGGCGGCCGAACGTGGTCGTGATCTTCGCCGACGACATGGGCTACGGCGATCCGGGCTGTTATGGCGGCACCGCGGCGGCCACGCCGCACATCGACCGACTCGCCCGGGAGGGCGTGCGGTTCACCGACTTCCACGTCGCGCAGGCCGTCTGCTCGGCGTCGCGTGCCGCCCTGCTCACCGGGTGCTATCCCAACCGCATCGGCATCTCGGGCGCGCTCGGCCCGTCGAGTCGGCACGGTCTTGCGGCCTCCGAGACGACGCTCGCGGAACTCCTCCGCGACCGTGGCTACCGCACGGCGGCGGTCGGCAAGTGGCACCTCGGCCACCATCCGCCGTTCCTGCCGGTGCACCACGGCTTCGATGAGTACCTCGGGCTGCCGTATTCCAACGACATGTGGCCGCATCATCCGGAGGCCAGGCCGGGCACGTATCCGACGCTCCCGCTCATCGAGGGCGATCGCGTGATCGACGCCGACGTGACACCCGAGGATCAGGCGACGCTCACGGCCCGCTACGCCGAGCGCGCCGTCGCGTTCATCGAGGGGGCTGCCGCGGCCGAGGACCGCCGGCCCTTCTTCCTCTACCTCGCCCATGCGATGCCGCATGTCCCGCTCTTCGCCGGCGACGCGTTCAGGGGCACCGCTCCCGGGGGACTCTACGGCGACGTCCTCGCCGAGATCGACGCCTCGGTCGGCGCCATCCTCGCCGCGCTCGACCGCACCGGGCATGCCGACGACACGCTCGTGCTGTTCACGAGCGACAACGGGCCGTGGCTCTCCTACGGCACGCACGCGGGATCGGCGGGCGACCTGCGCGAGGGGAAGGGAACGTGTTTCGAGGGGGGCGTGCGGGTGCCCTGTGTCGCCCGTCTGCCCGGCGCGATTCCGGCAGGCACCGTGAGCGACGAGCCGCTCATGACGATCGACATCCTGCCGACGATCGCCGGGCTCACCGGCGACAGCCTGCCCCGCGACGAGACCGGCCATTGCCTGGTCGACGGGCGGCGCATCGACGGCCACGATCGTTGGGCCGCGTTCGTCGGGCGGGCCGATGCCGGCCGCGAACCGGTCTACGCCTTCTGGTATGCCGACAACGAATTGCAGGCGGTGCGGTCCGGCGACTGGAAGCTCTTCTTCCCGCACACGTCGCGGTCGATGGAGGGGCAGACGGCCGGCACCGACGGCAGACCGGGGAAGTACCGGCCGCTCCCGGTCGGGCGTTGTCTCTACGACCTCGCCGGCGATCGGCAGGAGCGGCACGACGTCGCCGCGGACCATCCCGACGTGGTCGCGCGGCTCGAGGCGATCGCGGAGGCGGCGCGGGCGGAACTCGGCGACTCGTTGACGAAGCGCACCGGAGCGGGCGTGCGCCCCGCCGATCGCGTG
>DNLZ01000308.1:2593-2737 GCA_003488325.1 Planctomycetaceae bacterium | reverse complement strand
GCGGATTGATCGGGTGCCGGGGCCGGCCATGTCGCCTCGCCCGGACGTTCGCTCCGGCCTTCCAGGCCTCCGCTCTCTCCGTGTCGGCCGCGCTTCGCCATCCATGGCTTCGCTTGCCGCCAAGGCCGGCTCGACGACACGGCC
>DNLZ01000308.1:943-2233 GCA_003488325.1 Planctomycetaceae bacterium | reverse complement strand
GGCGGTTCCACGCGGAATGGATGCCGCTGACGTGCCGCTCTCCGTCTCCTCCTTTTCGAGGAGCAGCCGGCTTTTGAGGAGAAAGGCCCCGCGGGAGACGACCTCGTCGCCCTCGTCGAGGCCGCTGGTCACCTCGATGAGCGTGTCGGTCTCGATGCCCGTCTGCACGTCGCGCCGGCGGAAGCGGCCGCCGCCCGCGGGCACGAACACGAACGTCCTGCCGTCATGCCGCATCACGGCCTCGGCGGGCACGGCGATCGCATCGCGGAGCACACCCTGTGGCAGGTCCACCCACACGAACATGCCCGGCTTGTAATGAGCGTCATCGTTGTCCAGTTCCGCCACGAGCGGCACGCTGCGACTCTCGGCCTCCACGGTCGCACCCACGTGGTTGATCGTGGCCGTCGCGTCGTGGACCAGCGCCCCGGGCACCGTCACGCTCACGGTCTGCCCGTCGGCCACGTCCACCGCCGTCCATTGCCGCTCGTGCACCATCGCGCGCACCCAGAGCGTCGAGGTGTCGGCCACGACGAACATCCGCTTGCCCGGAGCCACGCGCTCGCCCCGGGCCACGAAGATGTCCTCGACGAGCCCGTCGATCGGCGACCGCAGCACGAGGGTGCTCAGCGAATCGTCGTCGGGTTGGTCCCCCGTCGCGTCGTCGAGATCGGAGTTGCCCACGAGCGCCCGAAGGTGTTCCCGGGAGATTTCGAGCACCCGTTCGGCCTGCTCCCGCTCGGCGACCGACTTGTCGCGCTCCTGCCGCGTGAGGAACCGGGCCTCCTCGCACTGCGCGTGGAAACTCTCCCGGGCGACCTCGAGGTTGCTCTGCCGTTCCTCGATGATGCGGCCCGACAGCACGCCGCCACCCTCGAGCGACGTCGTGCTGGCCCGCACCTTCTCCGCCTGCACGAATTTCGAGTAGCTGCCGAGGATGAGCTGGCGGTAATTCCCGAGCACCTCCTTGCCGAAGCGTCGGTCGATGTCGTCGAGGGGTGGTTGGGGCTCCAGCGCGACGAGCATGGCCTCGACGTTCCTGTGGATCGTCGCGGCCCAGTCGGCGGCCTTGGCCGCGATCTCGAGATCGGCCATGCACTTGCGCACGTCGTTGCGGGCCATGCCGACGTCGCGGCTGGAGAGTTCGGCGAGGGGATCACCGGCCTTCACACGCTGCCGCACCCGCACGTTCACCTGGGAGACGATCCCGTCCACCGGTGCCCCGTAGTCGACCTGACGACGGGCGTCGTAGTCCACCCGCCCCGGCACGGTGACATGGTCGCGCAGCGGCAC
>DNLZ01000308.1:0-541 GCA_003488325.1 Planctomycetaceae bacterium | reverse complement strand
CCGCCGCCGGCTGGTCCGTCGCCTGCCCCGAGTCGCCTCCCGCGCCGCCAAAGTGGTGGGTGGCGAGCCACCACCACGCCAGACCGCCGGCTGCGAGAAACGCCGCACCGACCAGTCCGCGTCGCAGGCGGGCCGCGACCGGCGGGGCCATCGATGCATGGGCGGGGGCAGGGACGGACATGGCCACGGATTCCGAAAGGTGAGGGGGCTTCAGGGATATTGTCGCCACGAACTCGCACGTGCGGTAGTGTTCGGGGAAAGACGTGCATCGGCCCGGCCCCGTGACGTGCCGCGGACGTTTCTCCCCTCCCGTGCGTGACCGCCGATTCACGCCACCGGCGGACCACGCTTCATGGCGCCTGAAAGAACGGCAAGCCCGAGGATGAGGGGATGACCTCCGCCCGCACTCCACGATGGCCCGGCATCGCCGTCGCCCGTGACGAAGTGATCGCCATTGCCGCCGTCGTGGCGCTGGCCACGTGGGGCGTCATCGTTCTCGCGGGCTCCGGCGATCGCCCCGCCACGATCGGCTGGATCGACC
>DNLZ01000125.1:10998-13483 GCA_003488325.1 Planctomycetaceae bacterium | reverse complement strand
CGCAGCGAGCCCCCGCCGAGCGGGTGTGGGCAGTCCCAGGCCGGTTGGGCGACATGACCGGCCACGAATGACACGAACGCTCTGATCCACAAACGCCTGAGGATCACGTGCCAGCCGTCTCAGCCCTCCCCCTGGGCGTGCTCGACGGTGTAGTTCGGTGATTCCTGCGTGATCGCGATGTCGTGCGGATGGCTCTCGCGCACGGCCGCAGCCGACACCTTGATGAATCGCGCGTCGCGGCGCAGCTCTTCGATCGACGTGGTCCCGCAATACCCCATGCCGGCGCGCAGGCCACCGACGAGCTGGTAGACGAATGCACTGAGCGGGCCCTTGAAGGGCACGCGTCCCTCGACCCCCTCGGGCACGAGCTTGTCGCGCCCGCGGCCCGTGGCGGACTGACGGTAGCGTTCGCTCGAGCCCTGCACCATCGCGCCGAGCGATCCCATGCCGCGGTAGGCCTTGAACGTGCGGCCCTGGAAGAGCACGGTCTGCCCCGGGCTCTCGGCCACGCCGGCGAGCAGGCCGCCGATCATGACGCAGTGGGCGCCGGCGGCGATCGCCTTGGTGATGTCCCCCGAGTAGCGGATGCCGCCGTCGGCGATCACCGGGACCCCGCTCGCCGCGGCCTCGGCGGCGGCCTCGGACACGGCCGTGATCTGCGGCACGCCCACGCCGGAAATCACGCGCGTCGTGCAGATGGAGCCCGGCCCGATGCCGACCTTCACCCCGTCCACGCCGGCGGCGATGAGGTCGCGACAGCCCTCGCGCGTCGCGACGTTGCCCGCGACCACCTCGATGTTCCACCGCTTCTTGATCGTGGCGACGGTCTCGATCACGTTCGCGGAATGCCCGTGGGCGCTGTCGACCACGAGCATGTCCACCCCCTTGGCGATCAGGCTGGCGGCACGCTCGAAGTCGAAGACCCCCACGGCCCCGCCCACCCGCAGCCGCCCCTGGCGGTCTTTGCAGGCGTTCGGAAACCGCTTCATCATGTCGATGTCCTTGATCGTGATGAGGCCGGTCAGCAGCCCATTCCCGTCGACGAGCAGGAGCTTTTCGACCTTGTTGGCCATGAGGATCGTCTCGGCCTCGTCCAGCGTCACGGTGCCGGTGGCCGTGACGAGACCCGACTTCGTCATGATCTCCGCGACCGGCGTCTCGCCGCTCTCGAGGAAGCGGAGGTCGCGGCGGGTGATGATCCCGACCAGCCGGCGGCCGTCCACGGTGATCGGCACGCCCGAGATGTTGTGCTGATCCATGACGTCGCGGGCACGGGCCACCGTGGCGGACGGCGGCAGCGTGACCGGGTCGGCGATGATCCCGTTGGCGCTGCGCTTCACCTTGTCGACCTCCTCGGCCTGACGATCGACCGGGAGGTTCTTGTGGATCACGCCCAGCCCCCCCTCCTGCGCGAGGGCGATCGCCATCTCGCTCTCCGTGACCGTGTCCATCGGGGAGCTGACGATCGGGATGTTCAGGCGGATGCCCCGGGTGAGGAGGGTGCCCACGTCCACGTCGGCGGGCACGACCGTCGAAAACCGGGGCAGAAGCAGGACGTCGTCGAAGGTGATGCCGGTGGCAACGATTTTCCCATCCATGCGAGCCGTGCGTCCTCGGGGGAAAAACGCGGATTATGGACCGCGGGGCGTCCCGACGGCAACGAGCGGCTCGTGTCGTCCGATCCGCACGGCGCGCAGCCGTGTCCTACGTTTGAGCAGCCGGGTGGCCATCGCCTCCCGGGCGGCCCTGTTCCTCCCCGGCGACAGCGAGTTCCTCATGCGTTTCTTCGAAGAGCACCCGGCCCTGACGACCCCGGCCCTCAGGGCCGTCCCAGCCCCGGCGCCGCGGTCCGCGCGTCCGGATGATGCGACGCTCGCGGCCCACATGGCCCGCACACGCTACGGCCAGTTCACGCTCACCGACGCGATTCGCCCGGGCTGGCAGCTCGACATCGTCCCACGGGCGGGCTACCGACACGACGCATGGGTCGATCCGCAGGGCGGGGGCAGGCTTCCGGCCCTCGTCGCCGCCGCATCACGCGAGGATCTCTTCGAAACGTTCCTCGACCTCCTGGCGCCGCTCGGCGACACCGTGGACGTGGTGCTCGAGTCCTCCCACGCCGAGGGCGTCGACCGCGTGGAACACGTCCGCGACGGCATCGAGCGGCTCGTGCTGGAGAGCGTCCTCTGGGAGTACGAGGATCTCCTGCTGCACGACGGCTGCACCGGCATCGCGGTGATGCACCCCGAACTCTCGATGGAGGTACAGCTCGACGAGCACAAGCTCATCGTGGCGTATGCCCCGTCCCGCGTGCCCTTCGAGCGCGTGCTGCGTGAACGCGGCCTCGAGCGTGACGACCGCCTGCGCTTCATTTCCCAGGCGGAGCACCTCCACACGTCCCACGAGCGATTCACGCGTCTCTTCGCCGAACTGGCGGGACGGATCGGCGCAGGCTGACGGCCCCGAGCGCGGATCCGCACTCAGG
>DNLZ01000125.1:10567-10690 GCA_003488325.1 Planctomycetaceae bacterium | reverse complement strand
GGATCCGCACTCAGGTGGAGCAGCGTCTCGGGGGGCACTCGTCTCAGCGCCCCGGCCGCCGCGGTGGTATGCTCCGAGCATGGCCGTTCCTTCACGACCCGCCGTCCCCTCGTGCCATCCCGG
>DNLZ01000125.1:7869-10187 GCA_003488325.1 Planctomycetaceae bacterium | reverse complement strand
CCATGGCTTCCCACGCCGCCTCGCCCCTGCCGCCGCCGAACTACGACGAATCCGCCGTGGGCAAGGTGGTCCTCCCTGATCCGTTGACCGGTCCGGATGGGACTGTGGTCACGACTTCCGACGCGTGGCGGCGGTCGGCCCGGCCGCATCAGTTCGAACTGCTCGAGACGCACGTCTACGGTCGTCGGCTCCCCCCGCTGCCTGTCACCGTGGCGGACGGGGGCGTCGAGCGGGTGGCGGTGTCGCTCGCCGACGGGGTCGCAGCGACGAGAGTGCAGGCCCGGCTGCGGCTGGGCCCCGAACCGAAGGGTCGCCTCGTCGACGTGCTGCTCTACCTGCCCCGCGAGGCGAGGCGGGTTCCGGTGTTTCTCGAACTCAACTTCCGCGGCAACCATGCCCAGCACGGCGACCCCGGCATCCGCCTCTCGACATCCTGGATGCCGAAGGACGACGCCGCGGGCATCGTCGACCACCGGGCCACCGAGGCGGCGCGCGGGTTGAACGCGCGACGCTGGCCGATCGAGCCGCTCGTCTCCCGGGGTTTCGGGATGGCGACGGCGTATTGCGGCGACATCTTCCCGGACCGCGCCGATGGCCGCCCCGACAGTGTGCTCGTGTCGCTCGATCGGCCCGTGGATGGAGCGCTGCCGCCGGACGAGCCGGGGGCGATCGGCGCGTGGGCGTGGGGGCTGTCGCGGATCCTCGACTGGCTCGTCACGCTGCCGGAGATCGATCCGGCGCGCGTCGCCGTGGTGGGGCATTCGCGGCTGGGCAAGACGGCCCTCTGGGCGGGTGCCTGCGACGAGCGGTTCGCGTTGGTCGTCTCGAACAACTCGGGCTGCGGCGGCGCCGCCCTGTCGCGGCGGAACTTCGGGGAGACGGTGGAGGTGATCACGCGGCGGTTTCCCCACTGGTTCTGTCCCGCGTTCGCCGGCTATGCGGGCCGGGAGCGCGAGCTTCCGTGCGACCAGCACACGCTCCTGGCGATGGCGGCCCCGCGTCCGCTGTATGTCTCGAGCGCGACCGAGGATCTCTGGGCGGACCCGCGGGGTGAGTTCCTCGCCGCGGTCGCCGCGAGTCCGGCCTGGAGGCTGTTCGGCCTCGAGGGACTCGAAGCGGCCGAACCGCCGCGACCGGACACGTCGATCGGCGATCGAGTGGGATATCACACCCGCACCGGTGCGCATGACATCCTGCTCGAGGATTGGACCTTCTTCGCCGACTTCGCCGCGCGCACGATCCCGGCCGCGCGGTGACGGACCGAGCGGCGGATGCCCGGAGCGTCGCCCGGGAATGCTCCGGCCCGGTCGGAGCCTCGCACCGGGCCGGCCGGACCCGCCCAAAACGGCTCCGGAACTGGCCTTGAGTCGCCCGCATGCATCGCGGACCATCCCCGCCCCTGTCGTCCGGCCAAGGTTCACGCGAAACGACCGATGCCGCGATCCCCGTCACGTGTTCAGCGTGTCCAGCTCACCGTGCTCCTCGGCACGATCGGCGTCGCGTCCATCGCGAGGTGCCAGGAGCTGCTCCCCGCGCCGCCCGGAGCCGTGCTGACGCCACCCGCACCGTCCATGGGGCCACCGAATCCCTTCACGCCGCTGCCCGACGGCGCGATCGTCGGTCCCGGTGGGCCGATGGTCGCGCCGGGCGGACAGGGGGTTGCGGGTCCGCCCCAGTCGCCGCGCAACGCGGTGGTCATCCCTCCACTCGACGCCGAGTTCGTCTGGACGAAGCTCGTGGACGTGACCGACGACTATTTCAAGATCCACTCGGAGCAGCGCGTCGTCTTCGCCGGCGGCGTGCCGACGGAGGGACGGATCGAGACGTTCCCGCAAACCGGCGCGACGCTGCTCGAGCCGTGGCGGGCCGACTCGGTCGGCTTCCGCGAGCGACTCGAGGCGACGCTCCAGTCGATCCGCCGCATCGGCGCGGTGCGGATGATCCCGGACCCCAACGGGTGGCGGATCGAGGTCACGGTGGACAAGGAACTCGAGTACCTCTCACGACCGATGCGCGCGACCACCGGCGGCGCGTCGTTTCGCAACGACGATTCGCTCTACCGGTATGGCACGCCGCTGCCGACGCTCGGACAGCAGGTCGGCGATCAGCCCCGGCCGGTGGCGGCACCGACGCCCAACCTCGGCTGGATTCCGTTGGGGCGCGATCCGCTCCTCGAGCAGCGCATCCTCTCGCGCGTGCTCGCCAAGCTCGGCGTGACGCCCGTGCCCCAGCCCGAGCCCTACTACCAGCCGCCTCAGGCCGACGGCTCGCTCGTGCTGCCGCCGGCCACGGGACCGGTCCCCTCGCAGCCCGGCCGG
>DNLZ01000125.1:520-7483 GCA_003488325.1 Planctomycetaceae bacterium | reverse complement strand
GGTCCGCCGGTGCCGATCGAATCCCTTCCGATCCCGCGCTGAGGGCGACGCTCAGCCTGCCGAGTCCGTGGCGGTCGCCGCGTCTCCCCGGTGCGTCGCGTGGAAAAAGCTCCCGTCCGCCGCCATACTCTGCGTGTCCGAAGGCGGCACGACAGGCGGCGACCGCGTGACCAGACGAGGAGACGGCATGATGAAAAGCGAGCATGACGGGACGACGAAGGCCGGCAGTGAGGTGAACCGTCGTACTTTTCTCGCCTCCACGGGGCGGGCGGCCGCCCTCGGGGCCGCCGGCGGTCTGCTCGTGGGCCCGGGCATGCGGAACGTCCATGCGGCGGGCTCCGACACGATCAATGTCGCCCTCGTCGGCTGCGGCGGCCGCGGCGGCGGCGCGGCGGTCGACGCGCTCTCCGTTCCCGGCGGACAGACGCGCATCGTCGCGATGGCCGACGTGTTCCGCGATCGCATCGACATCGTGAAGCGATCGCTCGACGAGCAGTTCAAGGAGCGAGTGGACGTGCCGGAGGACCGGAAGTTCGTCGGCTTCGACGGCTTCCGGCAGGCGATCGACTGCCTCAAGCCGGGCGACATCGCCCTCTTCGCCACGCCCGTGGCATTCCGGGCACCGCACTTCGCGGCCTGCATCGAGAAGGGTGTCAACGTGTTCATGGAGAAGCCGATCTCCATCGACGGCCCCAGCACGCGTCGCATGATCGAACTCGCGTCGCAGGCCGACGCGAAGGGGATCAAGGTGGGTGTCGGACTCATGTGCCGCCACTGCGATCGGCGACGGGAACTGGAGGAGCGGCTGCGGGCGGGGGAGGCGGGCGACCTCATCGCCTTCCGCGGCTATCGGATGCACAACCCGCCGCACAACCTCGACCTTGCCCCCGGCCCGGGCACCACGAGCGAACTGCTCTGGCAGATCAAGCGCTTCCACAACTTCCTCTGGGCCAGCGGTGGCATCTTCAGCGACTACTGCGTGCACCACGTGGACGAGGTCGGCTGGATGAAGGGCTCGTGGCCGGTGAAGGCCGAGGCGACGGGCGGCCGTCACTTCAAGGGGAAGATCGACGACCAGAACTTCGACAACTACGCGATCGAATACACGTTCGACGACGGGACGAAGTTCTTCTACGGCTGCCGGGTCATCAAGGACACGGAAAGCAAGTTCGGGGTGTTCGGGCAGGGCTCGAAGGGCGCCTTCACGATCTCGGAACGCGGCCACTCGCCGGCGAAGTCGAAGATCTACCGGGGCCAGGCGATGACCGATGCCTCCGTGGCCTGGGCCGCCGAACAGCCGGAGGCCAACCCCTACCGGCGCGAGTGGGAGCACCTCGTCGCGGCGATCACCGCGGGGGAACGCTACAACGAGGTCGTGCGCAGTGCCGAGGCGAGCCTCGTGACCGCGATGGGGCGCTTCGCGGCGCACACGGGTCAGCCGGTGACGTACCAGGAAATGCTCGACTCGCCCGACGACCTCACGGCCGGTGTCGACAGCCTCACGATGGATTCACCCGCGCCGCTCGTGGCGAACGCCGACGGCACCTATCCGGTCCCCAATCCCGGCCGCACCAAGTTCGAGTACCGCAGCTGAGGGCCGGCGAGGTCACGGCGGCGCCGGGCGGCGCCGCGGGTTGGGCAGGAAATAGAAACGGCCATCCTCCGCACCCCCGAGAAAATCGGGGATGCCGGAGCCGGCGAAGTCGACGACCGTGGGGCTCACATCATGCCCCTCGATGCTGCCCTCGGCCAGACTCCCGGCCCGCGCGAACCGCCACCCGCCGACTCCATGCCCGACCTGTCGCAGCAGATCGGCGTTGCGCGAGTTGACGAGCAGGTCGAACCTGCCGTCCCCGTCCCAATCGGTGACCGCGAGCTTGCGCCGGCCACTCTGCCCGGCCGTGCCCGCGGCCAGACGCAGCGGCCGACCGGACTCGTCGAGGAACGCCCGCTCCGGCGGCAGCAGGACGAGGGCCTCACCCCGACGCGCGCGGCGAAACCACGCGAGAAAGCCCTCGTGATCGAGTATCGCCAGATCAGCCAGACCGTCGGCGTCAAAGTCGTGCACGACCGGCGTCGTGCGCCACTGGGTCAGCAGGGCCTTGCCGGAGGGGGTGCGCCAGCCCCACGCGAGCCGCGGCGGGGCGGCATCCCACTCCACCTCGATCGCGCGCGGCGGCGCGAAGGCGGGTGCGGCGCGCGGCCCCTCGTTGCGCAGCCACACGACCTCGCCGAGGATGCTGTTGAGGACGATGTCGGGCAGCGCATCGCCGTCCCAATCGGACACGCTGCAGGTGGTGTAGCCCCACTTCGCCTCGGCAGGCCCCTGGATGCTGCCGGCGGGGCCTGCCATCACGCGGAATGGCCGGCCTTCGACGACGAGCCGTCGCGGCGCGGCCCACGTCGGCGTGGCGACAGCCGGGCCGCTCATGTTCTCGAACCACTCGATGAAGCCCGCCGTGTTGCCGGCGACGATGTCCGTGTCACCGTCGCCGTCGAAATCCACTCCGACGGGCGTGGCAAGGGCGCCGCACTTGAGCGTGTCGGCCCGCTGCCGGAAGGCGCGAGGCTGGCGGAACACCGGGGACCCGTCGGCGTCCGTGCGCCCGGTGTGCTCGATGAACGCGACACGACCGTCCTCGTCGCCGACCACGAGATCAGGATGGCCGTCACGGTTCCAGTCGAAGGCGACCGGCACGATCATCTGCAGCTCCATCCGCAGCGGCCCGCCGTCCTCCGCGACGAGATCACGGCCCGCGGCGTAGCGGGGAGCCGTGCGGGAGCCGACGTTCTCGAAGTACGTGAAGCGGTCGAGGAACGACCCGCAGAGGAGGTCGAGATCGCCGTCGCCGTCGAAGTCGGCGAGATTGGGTGACGGGCAGCCGTAAACGTCGATCACCCCGTCCGCCGCCTCGAGCTGCACCGGGTCGCCGAAGCCGCCCGCGGCGGTGCCCGGGAGCACGAAGACGAAGCCGTGGAGCGGGCCGTTGGTCCAGCGACCGGCCGCGTCGTAGGCGTCGTCCCAGCCGTAGAAGCTCCAGTCCTCGATCCCGCACACCAGATCGAGCCGCCCGTCCCCGTCGAAATCCACGAGCCGCCACTGGTTGTGCCGCACCTTCGGCCCCTTCGGCTGCGTCCCGCGTGGCACGTACCACCGCGCCGGCACCGGCAGTCGCTCGGGGCGTCCGATGCCGACCGTGGCGAAGTCGCGGTATTCGACTCCGGGCGAGAGCACCCGCAGTCGGCCATCGACGTAGCTCGGCATGACGTAGTGCACCGTCGCGGAGAGCCTGCGGGCCGGTGCGAACACCGGCATGGCGGCATCGCGCGTGTCACCGGTGTCGTTCTCGAAGAGCCACACGCCGTTCGACGGCTTGTCCGGACACGACACGATGAGGTCGAAGTCGCCGTCCCCGTCGGCATCACACGGCACGGGCCATGCCCACAGGCCGACGCCGAGATCGACCACGAGCTCGGGGTCGTTGTAGGGCAGGGGACGCAGCTCCGTCGCCACGGCCAGCCCCCCCATGACGCACGCGAGCAGGCCAGGGAGTCCGGCGACGCGAACCAGGATTCCCCTGCGGACGCCCATGACCCGCGATCTCCCTTCCCGACGGCACCACACTCACTCGTCGGTGACGCAGCCGCTCGACGCTGGGGCCACACACCGGATGTACTTGGCGAGGATCCCCCGCGTGGCCTTCGGTGGCGGCGCCCGCCAGGCATCGCGGCGGCGGCGCACCTCGTCGTCCCCCACCTCCATGTCGATCGTCGCCGCATCCGCGTCGATCACCACCATGTCACCGTCCCGCACGAGCGCGATCGGTCCTCCCTCCTGGGCCTCGGGCACGACGTGCCCGACGATGAATCCATGGGATCCGCCGGAGAAACGGCCGTCGGTGATGAGGGCGACGTCGGCGGCCAGGCCGGCCCCCACGAGGGCCGAGGTGGGCGTGAGCATCTCCGGCATCCCCGGCCCGCCCTTCGGTCCCTCGTAGCGGATGATGACGACGTCCCCGCGCTGGATGCCGCCCCGCTCGAGTGTGGCGAGCATCGCCTCCTCGCTGTCGAACACGCGCGCCGGGCCACGGAAGCGGGCGCCCTCCTTGCCGGTGATCTTCGCGACGGCGCTGCCCGGGGCGAGGTTGCCGTGGAGGATCGTGATGTGGCCCGTGGGCTTGATCGGCTGATCCACCGGATGGATCACCTTCTGACCCGGCCGCAATCCCGGGCTGGAGGCGAGGTTCTCGGCGAGCGTCTTGCCGGTGACCGTCAGGCAGTCGCCGTCGAGCAGGCCCCGGTCGAGCAGGTACTTCATGAATCCGCTCGTGCCTCCCGCCGAGTGCAGGTCCTCCTGGACGAACCGTCCGCTGGGCTTGAGATCCGCGAGGTAGGGCACGCGCCGGGAGACGGCCTGGAAGTCGGCGGGGCCGAGCGGCACCTCCACCGCGCGGGCCATGGCGATCAGGTGGAGCACGGCGTTCGTCGAGCCACCGAGCGCCATGATGACGACCATGGCGTTTTCGAAGGCCCGCCGCGTCATGATGTCGCGGGGCTTGAGATCGCGCTCGAGCAGACCGCGGATCGCCGCTCCCGCCCGGAGGCACTCGTCGAGCTTGCCGGGATGCTCGGCCGGGATCGACGCCGTGTCGGGAAGGGCCATGCCGAGCGCCTCGATCGCGGTCGCCATCGTGTTGGCGGTGTACATGCCGCCGCAGGCGCCCGCCCCGGGGCAGGCATGCCGCACGATGTCGGCCCGACGGGCGTCGTCGATCCGCCCGGCCACGTACTCGCCATAACACTGGAACGCCGACACGATGTCGAGCGGGGCGCCGTCGGCCGCATGGCCCGGCTTGATCGTCCCGCCATAGACCATGAGCGCCGGTCGATTGAGCCGCCCCATGGCGATCAGGCAGCCGGGCATGTTCTTGTCGCACCCCGGGATCGCCACGAGCGCGTCATACCACTGTGCGTGCATCACGGTCTCGATCGAATCGGCGATGATGTCGCGGGAGGGGAGGGAGTAGCTCATCCCCTCCGTGCCCATCGACATGCCGTCGCTGACGCCGATCGTGTTGAAACGCATCCCGACGAGACCAGCGGCCACCGCCCCCTCGCGCACTCGCGCCGCGAGCCGGTCGAGGTGCATGTTGCAGGGGTTTCCCTCGTACCACATGCTCGCGATCCCGACCTGGGGCTTGTCGAGGTCGGCGGGCTGGAGGCCCGTCGCGTACAGCATCGCCTGGGACCCGCCCTGCGAACGGGGCTGCGTGATGCGTGACGAGTAGCGGTTGAGAATGGTCGTGGTCGAGGGCGTCATGGGGCCGGCCGGTGGGGTGGAGTCGGGCGTCACGACCCGCGTCGGGCCGCGGGGAAGCAGGATAGTATGCTGTGCCACTCGTGGAAAACCCGCGGGCTGTCCGGCGTGTTCCGCCCCACGTGCGAGCCGGTGACGTGCCGCCGGCGGGGCGACGCGGACCCCGGTTCGTCAACGTCACGGCTCATGGCATGGTTCCCCAGTTCGTCTACTTCGATCTCGGCAACGTCATCTGTTCGTTCGATCGCGAGCGCGCCATCCGGCAGATGGCGGCGCTGACCGGCACGACTCCCGACCGGGTGCGGTCGGAGGTCATCGACGGCGGGCTGCAGGCGAGGCTCGAACGGGGCGGGATCGACTGGCTCGAGTTCCATGCCCTGTTCTCCGAGCGCACGGGCACGGCGTCCGACGCGGAGGCGCTCGCCACCGCCGCGAGCGACATGTTCGCGCTCAACGTCGACCTGCTGCCGGTGATCGCCGGACTCGAGCGCGCGGGCTGCCGGGCCGGAATCCTGTCGAACACCTGCGACGTGCATTGGCGGCATCTGGTGGCCAGCGGCTACGCGATCCTGCCAGGGGGCTTCGCACCCATCGTGCTCAGCCACGAGGTCGGTGCCGTCAAGCCGGACCCGGCGATCTTCGCCTCCGCAGCCGCCCGTGCCGGCGTCGCGCCCGACCGCATCTTTTTCTGCGACGACATCGAGGAACACGTCGCCGCGGCCCGCCGCGCGGGGTGGGACTCCGAGCCGTACGTCTCGGCCTCGCGGCTCGTCGATGACCTCGCCCGCCGCGGGCTCGAGCTCGGCCTGTGAGCGGTTTCGGTCTGGTACCCTGATTGGAACGATGAGCGACGCCGTCTCCCTCACGATCGACCAGTTTCTCGCCGTGGTCCGCAAGAGCGGGCTCGTGGAGGACGACGCCCGGCTGGAGGAGGCTGCGTCCGCCTGGCCGGACCGCACCCTGCCTCTGCCCGACGACCTGGTCGCGCACCTCGTCGAGAGGGAGTTGCTCACGCAGTGGCAGGCCGATCAGCTGCGTCGCGGCCGCCACAAGGGCTTCATGCTCGGGAAATACCGGCTGCTGCGGCTCCTCGGCAAGGGGGGCATGAGCAGCGTCTATCTCGCCGAACACTCGGCGCTCAACAACAAGGTCGCGATCAAGGTGCTGCCACGCCACCGTGTCGACCAGACGTCGTACCTCGCCCGATTCGAGCGCGAGGCCCGCACCTCCGCCCGGCTCAACCACCCGAACATCGTGCGGGCGTTCGACCTCGACACCTCCGGCGAGATCCATTTCATCGCGATGGAGTACGTCGCCGGCACCGATCTTCATGCGAAGGTCAAGGAGGCCGGCACGCTCCCGCTCCGCGACGCGCTCGACTACGTGCGGCAGACCGCGCTCGGGCTCGAGCACGCGCACGAGGAGGGGCTCGTGCATCGCGACATCAAGCCCGCCAACCTGATCCTCGACACCCGCGGCACGGTCAAGATCCTCGACCTCGGTCTCGCACTGGCCCACGAGGAGGACGACACGTCGCTGACGAAGACGCACGACGAGAAGGTGCTCGGCACGGCCGACTACCTCTCCCCCGAGCAGGCCCGTGACAGCCACACGGCCGACGCCCGCTCCGACATCTACTCGCTCGG
>DNLZ01000125.1:0-221 GCA_003488325.1 Planctomycetaceae bacterium | reverse complement strand
CGACATCTACTCGCTCGGCTGCACGCTCTACTACCTGCTCACGGGGAGCCCTCCGTTCGCCGAGGGCAAGCTCGCGCAGCGCATCCAGGCCCACCTCAAGTCGCCGCCGCCGAATCTCCTCGATCGTCGGCCCGACGTGCCGCCGGCGATCGTGGAACTCGCCTTCCGCATGCTCGAAAAGCACCCGGACGCGCGGCCCCAGACGGCCCGCGAGGTTGCCG
>DNLZ01000084.1 GCA_003488325.1 Planctomycetaceae bacterium | reverse complement strand
GTCGAGGCCGTCGTGCTCATCAGTTATGAGGCCATCTTCCGGAGCCTGACGTTCCACGGGAAGGAACGCTGCCACGTCGTCGCGAGACCTTCGCAGGACGTGGTCTAGGCCGGCGGTTCGATGCCGCCGAACACCCGGCGGTAGCGGGCCACGTCCGCGTCCGGCCCGAGGACTTTGTCGGGATTGTCGGACAGCTTCACCGTCGGCCGGCCATTCGCCGCAACGGCCTTGCAGACGAGGCTCAAGGGGGCGAGAGCGTCCGCAGGAGCGAGGCCGCGGTAGTCATTCGTCAGAAGCGTACCCCAACCGAAGCCGACGCGCACGCGCCCCGCGTAGCGCTGGTGAAGCGCCTCGATGTCGTCGACGTCGAGGCCGTCGGAGAAGATCACACGCTTCCCGGCCGGATTCTCTCCCTGGCGCCGCCACCACCCGATCGCGAGGTCGGCCATCGCCCCGGGATCGCCCGAGTCGATACGGATGCCACTCCATCGTGCGACCCAGCCGGGGGCCCGGGCGAGAAAGCCTCCCGTACCGAACGTGTCGGGGAGCATCACACGCAGCGGCTCCTCGTACGTCGCTCCCCAGTCGGCAAGGACGCGGTACGGACTGGCGACCAGTTCAGCGTCGCTCTCGGCCAGCGCTGCGTAGACCATCGGCAGTTCGTGCGCGTGGGTCCCGATCGGTTCGAGGCGGTGGCGGATCGCCAGACGGACGTTCGACGTGCCTGTGAACGCCGTGCCGAGCGCGTCGCGGGCGCGGAGCACGGCGTACTCCTGCCATTCCCGCGAGTGGCGGCGCCGGGTGCCGAAGTCGGACACCGCGAGCCCCGGGAGCCTGGCGAGGCGCGCGAGCTTGCCGTCGAGCCGCTCGGTCGCCGCCTGCCGCACCTGCACCCGCTCCGCCACGGACATCCTCCGCTCCACCGCCCGGCTGCGGAGCTCCATCAGGACCGCGAGTGCCGGCACCTCCCAGAGCATGACCGCCGGCCACGGGCCGGAGAACGTGAGCACGAACTGGCCGCCGTACGTGGCAAGGCGGTAGGACGGGAGGCGAAGCCCGCGAAGCGTGGCGAGAAAGTCGACGGTGAAGAGTGGCCGGCCCGGAGCCGACTCGAGCCTGCCGAGCGCGTCGAGATCGTCCGTCGTGAAGCCGAGTGACTGGGTCCGGTCGAGCTGGTGGCGCAGATCGGCCTCGCGGATCTCCTCGGCCAGCCGCACGGAGCGCGTGCGGCTCACCACTTCGAACGTCACCTCGACGTCCGGGTGGTGGCGACACACCACCTGGCACATCAGAAACTTGTAGAAGTCGGTGTCGAGGAGCGAATCGACGATCGGCGCGGAGCCGTCGGACGTCACGTCGTGCATCGGTTTCCGTCCGCGTCGAGTCCCCTGCCCGTTCCGGCGACACGAGGCCCAGCCGGGGTCGAGATCGAAAACCACCCTCCGGAGGGTCGACGCGGGGCGAAACCACTGTTTCAGACGGCCTGCGGCTCTTCGAGGAAGACGCCCATCCGCCGGAACCGTTCGTATCGCTGGGCGACGAGGTCGTCGCGGGGCCGGTCCACCAGGTCTTTGAGCGTCCGCACGAGGAACATCTTCAGCCGGATCGCCATCTGCCGCGGGTGACGGTGGGCGCCGCCCGCCGGCTCGTCGATCACCGCATCGACGACGCCGAACTCCGCGAGATCGCGCGAGCGGAATCGCAGCGCTCGCGCCGCCTCGGCCTTGAACTCGACGCTCTTCCACAGGATGCCGGCGCAGCCCTCGGGGCTGATGACGCTGTAGTAGGCGTGCTCGAGCATCGCCACGCGGTCGCCCACGCCGATGCCGAGCGCCCCGCCCGATCCACCCTCGCCGATCACGACGCACACGATCGGCACCGGGAGCGTCGCCATGAGGAACATGCTCTCGGCGATGACCTGGGCCTGACCACGTTCCTCGGCGCCGACGCCCGGATAGGCCCCCGGCGTGTCGATGAGGCAGATGACCGGCAGGCCGTACTTCGCCGCCAGACGCATCTTGCCCATCGCCTTGCGGTAGCCCTCGGGGTGCGCGCACCCGAAGTGGCAGGCCTGCCGCTCCGCGAGCGTCTTCCCCTTCTCGTGACCGATCACCATCACCTTGTGCTGATCGAGTTTCGCGAAGCCCGTGAGCATCGCCCGGTCGTCCCCGAACGATTTGTCGCCATGGAGCTCGACGAACTCGTCGAAGACCAGCCGGAGATAGTCGCTCGTCTTCGGGCGGTCGGGATGGCGGGCCACCTCGACGGTCTGCCACGGGTCGAGGCTGTCGAAGATCTGCCGCTGCACCTCCACGAGCTCCCGCTTGAGCCGGCGGATGTCGTCGGGCTGCTGGGCCCCGAGCGGGGCCCGCTCGAGCGCCGCGATGCGGTCCTCGAGTTCGACGATCGGCTTCTCGAGGGGGAGGCGGTGCAGTCCCTGTGCCATCGCTGCTGCTCGTGACGGGGGCCGGACGGACGAAGCGAGCAGTTTCGCCCGGGCGCAGGATCGCCGTCAACGCGAAAGCGAGGGCATCTCCCGGTGTGGCACGTGGTCGAAGAGGCGGATGCCCCGCAGTTCGGCGGCCACCGCCTGCATCGTGCGCGGCCGGTCTTCCGGCCGCTTCGCGAGCATCCTGCGGATCAGGTCGGATGCCGCCGACGTCGCGTGCCGATTGGACGCCTCCACCGCCGGAATCGCCGCGGCGACGTGGCGATTGAGGAGGTCGTTCGTGGTCGATGCGGTGAACGGAGGCCGCCCCGCGATCAGTTCGAAAAGCACGCAGCCGAGCGAGTAGATATCGGATCTCGCGTCGAGGGGTCGGCCGCGGATCTGCTCGGGGGACATGTAGCTCGGCGTGCCCTTCGGCGGCGCGCCCCCGAAGAGGCGGCCGAGGAATCCCCGCGCCCTGGCGGCGATGGCGAGATCAATGAGCTTCGCCCTGCCGTCGGGGGCGGCGAGCACGTTGTCGGGCTTCACGTCGCGGTGCACCCAGCCCCGCGCGTGTACGTGATCGAGCGCGAGCGCGACCTGCAGCGCGATCGGCTGCGCGACCCACTCGAGGCCTTCCCTGCCGGCCGTCAGCAGCTTCTTCAGATTCGGGTGCGGGTAATACTCCATCACGACGTGCGGGAGCCCCTCGTCGACCGCGAAGCGGTCGATGCGAATCACGGCCTCGTGGTCGAGGGTGCGACCCACGCGGCATTCGTGCTGCAGGAGCGCCCGCTCCCGCGGATCATCGGCCCGCTGGGGCGCCACGACCTTGACGGCCACCGCACGCTCCTCGACCCCGTCGCGTCCCTCCCACACCTGGCAGTTGCGGCCGCTGCCGATCTGGCGTACGAGCCTCACCGACCCAAGCTGCTCGGGGAGACGTGCCATGGATCGGGGCTCAGGCGGGTGACGGCGAGCACGAGACCGTGCGGAGGCGCGGTTGGTCCGGCGGCGGGGCGGCTGCGGGCAGCGAGTGCGTCGGCGATCCATCCGGCGGGACGCCGACCGGCGCCCACCATCACGAGTGAACCCGCGATGATCCGCACCATGTTGTGGAGGAAGCCGTTTCCCTCCACCTCGATCCAGATCTCGTCCGCGTCGCCGCCCGTCTGGTCGGCCGATCGTCGGACCTCCAGTGCGTGGATTGTGCGCACTTTCGACACCCTTGTGGAGGGGGTCTTCTCGAACGACGTGAAATCGTGCTCGCCCACAAGGTGCCGCGCGGCCTCGACCATGCGGTCGCACTCGAGACGGCCCCGCCACCGCCACACCAGGTGACGCGCGAGCACAGGGCGGGCGGGCGCGTCATGAATCCGATAGCGATACCGCTTCGCCACGGCGGCCGCGATGGGATCGAAGCCCGGATCCACGTCGCGGGCGGAGACGACGGCGACGTCGACGGGAAGCGTGGCCTCGAGGGCCCGGGCCCACGTGGCCGCATCGAGGCCGCTCGCGGTCGTGAAGGCCGTGACCTGGTCCATCGCGTGCACGCCCGCGTCGGTGCGGCTCGTACCACGCGGCCGCACCTCCTCCCCCGAGACCGCCCGGATCGCGGCTGCGAGCGCGCCCTGCACCGTGCGCCGCCCCGGCTGGGTCTGCCAGCCGGAGAAGCCCGTCCCCTCGTACGCCAGCCGCAGGCACACGCCCCGCGTTCGTCCATCGCCCCGCGACGTGTCGTCGGGCCCATGCCGCCCGGACGATCCATCTCCCGGCGATGGGTCCGCGGCCTGCGCGGTCATCCCCGTGCGGCCCCGACCGTCGCGCCGCGATCGACCTTGCCCTTGGCGAGGTGCTCCGCGATCTGCACCGCGTTCGTCGCGGCACCCTTCCGCAGGTTGTCGGACACGCACCAGAACGCGAGGCTGTTCGGGGCGGACTCGTCCTCGCGAATGCGGCCCACGAAGACCTCGTCGCGACCGCTGCACGCCCGGGGCGTCGGGTAGCGCTTCGCGGCGAGATCGTCGTCGACCACGATGCCGGGGGCGGCGGCGAGCAACCGCCGCGCCTCCTCGGCCGACAGCGGTCGCTCCGTCTCCACGACGATCGACTCGCTGTGTCCGTGGGCGACCGGCACGCGGACGCACGTCGCGCACACGCCGATCGCTTCATCGCCGAGGATCTTCCGCGTTTCGAGCACCATCTTCTGTTCCTCGCTCGTCACACCGCCGGATCGGGGCGAACCGATCTGCGGGATGAGATTCGCAGCGATCGGATGCGGGAAGATCTGCCGCGGCTCCGGCTCCGCGGCGAGCCAGGCGGCGGTGGCCTGCTCCAGTTCCCGGGTGGCCGCGAGCCCCGCCCCGCTCACCGCCTGGTAGGTGCTCACGACGACCCGCCGCACCCGGGCGGCGTCGTGCAGGGGCTTGAGGGCCATGACCATCTGCGTCGTCGAGCAGTTGGGACTGGCGATGATGCCGCGATGGGAGGCGATGGCCTCGGGATTGACCTCGGGGATGACGAGCGGCACGTCGGGGCGCATGCGGAAGAAGGCGCTCTCGTCGATGACCACCGTGCCGCGCTCGACGGCCCACGGCACGAACTCCGCCGCGACCTCGTCCGGCGTGCTGCCGATGGCGACGTCGACGCCGACGAACGAGTCGGGCCGCAGCACCTCCACGTCGAGACGGGCGCCGGCCACCTCGAGCGGCCGACCGGCGGACCGCTCGGAAGCGAGGAGCCGTATCCGGCGGGCGGGAAACTGCCGCGCGAGCAGGAGTTCGACGATGATCCTTCCCACGGCGCCGGTGGCGCCGACGACGGCGAGCGTGTCGATCATGGATGAGCCTGGGTTCCCTGACGCGGAGACATGCCCGGCGACGTGCGGGCGGACGACCGGAACGACGTTCCGGAACTGGACGAATCGAGCCGGCTACCCGTCACGACGGCCAGCGACGCCGCGACGACGGGGGCGGAGAGAAAGGCGAGATTGGCGGTGATCATGGCCAGACCGAACTCCATCATGCCCATCGCGACGCCAATCCCCAAGTGCACCGCCACCGCCATGCCCAGCGCGACCCGGCGGGTCAGCCGGGGCCAGACGATCGCCGGGTAGGCGACCTCCCAGAACAGCGTGCCGAGGGTGAGGGCGTTGGTCAGCAGCGGATGCCGTGCCAGACCGGTCATGTCGAGCGTCCGATACTGGCCATTGGCCACGGCGCCCCAGATTGCGGTGCCGTCCCACCAGCTCGCCCCGAGCAGCTTGCCGCAGCCCGAGAAGAAGTAGACGACGCAGAGGTGCAGCTGGATGAGCCGCAGGGCCACGTTGGCCCGCACCGACGGGGCTTCCTCCACCCGCGCGCCCGGCAGCCCTGCCGCCAGCAGGCCGTCGATCGACAGCCGGGCCCCCGACGGGCCGATCGCGAGCGGCAGCAGCAGCAGGCCGAGCGTGTCGTCGAAGCCGAACACGTTGAGCGGAGCGCGATTCGCGGCGCTGATGAATCCGACGGCCGCCGTGATCGCCGCGAGCGGCGTCGCGAGGCCGACGGTGAGCAGGATCGCGGCGACGAGCGTGACACCGGCGACGACCCGCATCGCGGTCGGCGACCACGCGGCGAAGTAGAGACTCCACTGCCACGGCTGGTCGTTCATCCGCCATACCTCGTGCGGAGCCAGCCAGCCATCGACGCCGAAGAACGCGTCGATGTCGAGCAGCCAGACGACGCTCGACCACGTCAGGAGGAGGCCGGTGCAGATGCGGATCAGCGCGAGCGGAAGCGGGTCGGCGGGTGTGAAGAAGAAGCGGTCCCAGGCAGCGATCCACTCGCCGCACCAGCCGCGTTCCGCCCGCCCGGTCTGCCCGTCGTCCATGCCCAGGATCATCGGCCCACCTCTCCTCGCCTCTCGTAGACGCCGAGCGGCGTGACGACGTCCGGCTCGACGGTCCCTGCGAGCACCTCGTCGGGAGCCGGGAGGTAGTGCTCCACGAGTTCCAGGCTGAGTCGTCCGTCGCCATGCGTCCGCAGCACGTTCGTCGCCACGCCCCTGACGAGCGGCCCCCAGTCTCGCTTCGCCGCGTCGCGCACGTCCGCGGGCGCATCGAGTGGGGGAACGAGCGTGGCGATCTTTTCGCTCACCATGAACCGCCGGTGATAGAGCAGCCGGGGGCGATCCGTCACCGCGTCGGGAATCGACCCGGTCAGCGTGACACCGTCAGTCCGCGTGAGCGTCCAGCGGATCGTGTGCCCCGGACCGGGATTGGGCGCGAAGAAACGGTAGCCGTGCCCGAGGTGCAGGAGGCCCACGAGCGGCCTGAGCGGCTGCATCATCGCTCCCGCGAGTTCGCTCGCCGGCGGAGGTCCGGCGAGGGGCGGCATGACGACGGCGGCCAGGTAGACCCCGATCGCGAGCGACACCACAAGCCGCCACGAGCGTGACGGCGCGGGGTGCACGGACGGATCGCGCAGTGTGGCGGGCGGGAGCGTCATGCCGAGAGTTCCTCACGACAAGCCTAGAGCGCACCCGCCGACCGTGCGGCCGCAAACCATGCCCCGCG
>DNLZ01000207.1:3331-8162 GCA_003488325.1 Planctomycetaceae bacterium | reverse complement strand
GACGCCACGGCCGGCGGTGCCGGTGAGTCCCGCCAGCACGTCGTCGAGTGGCGGCGGACCGGTGGTCTCGCGGGCGCCCCCCGCGGGCTCCGGATCGAACGGCCACCACGCCACCGGCAGCCGCATCCGTGCCTGCACCTCGACCTCGCCGTCGAGCACGGTGACGGTGACGTGGTCGCCGTCGACTCGGTCCACGCGGAACGCCGTGCCGCGATCGACGACGCGCAGGTTCGCCGTCGTGACGGAGAACGTGGCCGCCGGCTGGGTGACACGGGCCTGCAGGCCCCCCTCGTAGAGCGTGCCGCCGTCGCGTGTGACGATGCCGAAGACGCTGTCCCCGTCGAGCGCGACGTCGGCCCCGCCATCGGCCCGCAGGTGTGTCGCGACGAGCGGCCGCAGCGTGGTGGTGCCGAGCGGTCGCCCGGCCGGATCGGCGGCGTCGTCTCCCTCGAGCAGCGCGACGGTCGAGAGCGCGATTGGCCGCGGCGGATAGTAGCCATCCGGGGAGCCCGTCGGCTGGGACGGCGGTGGCGAGACGATCAGGACGAACGAGCCGATCGCAATCGCGCACGCCATGGCCGTCGCCACGATGCGGCGGGTCGTCAGCCATGAGGCCCGGCGCGGCATGGGCGATCCCCCGCTGCGGGGCCTTGGCGGCGTCGGAAGGGCCGCGAGCGTCGCCCCGAGCTGCGCATGCACGAGCGCGAGGCCCAGATACGTGCGTCGCGCCGCCGGGCTCGCTGCGAGCAGCGCTTCGAGTCGGCGCACGTCGTCGGGTGACGCCGTGCCGGTCAGGTGGTCGTCCGCGAGCGCGAGGAGCGTGTCAGTGTCGGCTGGGTGCATGGTTGGTCGGATTCAGCCTCACGCCCCGCTCCCATCACGCGCCTGGTGCGGGCATCGCCACGTCACCATCATCGAGCAGGGCGAGCCGGCGATCGACGCATTCGTGCAGGCTGCGTCGCAGCACCTTGAGCGACTTGTAGACGGCGTGCGCGGTGCGGTTCCACGCGGTGGCGATGACGGCGGCCGATTCCCGTTCACCGTAGAAGCGGCGGACCAGGTCGCGCTGCCGGTCCGTCAGGGCCTCGACGCAGGCCTCGAGCGCCCGCTGGCGTGCATCGACCGACTCGAGCAGGTCGCCGGCCGTGTCGGCGAGGTCGGAGAGGATCGCCTCGCTGAAGACGTGTCGGTCACGGCGCACGCGGCGCCAGTGCATGAGCACCTGATGACGTGCCACGCCGACGGCCCACGCCGCGAAGTCCCCGTCCCGGCGAAACGTGGCGAAGCTCCGCCACAGGGCGAGGCTCGTGGCCTGGAACACGTCGTCCGCCTGCGCCGCGTCCGGAATGAGCGCGCGGATGAACGCGTGAAGGCGCGCCTGGCTCCCGGCGTAGAGCACGAGGAACGACTCGTAGGCGTCGGGCGCGGGGGGCATGGGGCGAGCGAACGGGGAACCGACGGCGTCGGTGTGTGGAGCGGGGTCGATTCGCATGCCTGCAGGCGTACGACACGATCTGGGGCCGGCGGAGAGCGTCCTCCACCAAGGATGTGCCGGCGGGCGTGCGATTGGTACCCGGCCCGGTCGCCGTGGCCGATTCTGGGCTCCCGAGTACCAAATCGCGACCCGATGGCACACTATCCGGTATGGCACCCGACCGGTTCCTTCTCCTGCTGGCCGCCTCCGTGGCCTCGGCCCTGCCCGTGGCGGCCGCTGAGGGCGAGACTCCTCACGACCGCGCGACTGCGCTGCTCCTCGAGCGCTGCGTGGAGTGCCACGGTCCTGACGCCCAGGAATCGCGACTCCGACTCGACTCACGTGCCGGACTTCTGGCCGGTGGAGAGTTCGGGCCGGCCATCGTGCCCGGCAAGGGAGCGACGAGCGAACTGGTGCGGCGGGTCTCGACCACGAATCGCGAGCAGCGGATGCCGCCCGACGGGGAGCCACTGACGTCGGACGACGTGCGGGCGCTCGTCGGCTGGATCGACGCCGGCGCCCCGTGGCCCGGACGCGAATCGGCCCCGGATGATGTGGTGGCCCGCGATCCGCGACTCGACCACTGGGCGTGGCAGCCGATCGTCAAGCCGCCGGTGCCGTCCAGCGTCGACGCGTTCAGGCATCTTCCGGGCGTGGAAGCCGACCGCAACCCGATCGACCCCTTCGTCCGGCAGAGGCTCGCCGGCGCGGGTCTCGAGCCCTCGCCCGTCGCGGACCGTCGCACGCTCGTGCGCCGCGTGACGTTCGACCTCACGGGCCTCCCGCCGACGCCCGAGGAGGTGGACGCGTTCGTGGTCGACGCGGATCCCGAGGCCTACGAGCGGCTCGTCGATCGGCTGCTCGCGTCGCCGCGCTACGGCGAACGATGGGCGCGTCACTGGCTCGACGTCGTCCACTACGGCGACACCCACGGCTACGACAAGGACAAGCCTCGTCCCCACGCGTGGCCCTATCGTGACTACGTGATCCGGGCGCTCAACGAAGACCGGCCGTACGCCCGCTTCATCGCCGAGCAGATCGCGGGAGACGTGCTCTATCCCGGCACGCCCGACGGGGAGGAGGGGATCGGCTTCATCGCGGCCGGGCCGTGGGACTTCATCGGACACCGCGAGGTTCCCGAGACGAAGACCGACGGCAAGATCGCCCGCCACCTCGATCGCGACGACATGGTCGCCAATGCGATCGGCACGTTCGCGAGCGTCACGATCCACTGCGCCCAGTGCCACGCCCACAAGTTCGATCCGATTTCGCAGGACGACTACTACGCGCTGCAGGCGGTGTTCGCGGCGCTTGACCGGGACGATCGTCGCTACTCGACCGATGCCGATGTGACCCGCCGCGCGGCCGACCTCGAGGCCCGCCGGGTCGCGGCCGAATCCCGAAAGAAGGAACTGGGCAAGGCGATCGGCCCGCGGCTCGCGGCCATCGAGAAGGAACTGGCTGCCGCCGCGGGGGACGTGAAGAACCCCGGCCCGTCCTTCGGCTACCACAGCGCGATCGCCCCGACGCAGGGCGTCACGAAGTGGGTGCAGGTCGATCTCGGCGACCGGCACGACATCCGCGAAGTGACCCTGCGGCCGTGCCATGACACATTCAACGGCATCGGGGCCGGCTTCGGGTTTCCCACGCGGTACCGCGTGGAGGTCGCGGACGACCCGACCTTCACCACGGGGGTCACGACCGTCGCGTCGCGCGAGGAGGCGGACGCGAGCAATCCCGGCATCGAGCCGCAGGTCTTCACGGCGGGCGTCGCGGGCCGATACGTGCGCGTGACGGCCACGAAGCTCGCGCCCCGCAGCGGGGACTTCATCCTCGCGATCGCCGAGCTCGAGGTGATCTCATCCGCAGGCACGAACGTGGCCCGTGGGCGGGACGTGACCGCGCTCGACTCGATCGAGGCGCCGCCGCGCTGGCGACGCGGGAACCTCGTGGATGGCGAGGCGCCGCTCGACGACCGCGCGACGCGGGAGCGGCTCCACGCCGAGCGGAACGATCTCTTCGCCAGGGCCGGGAAGGAGCAGGCCGCCGAATACGAGCGGCTCGTCGCGGACCTGGCGGCGATCGCGGCCGAGGAGTCGAAGCTCCCGGCCCTCCAGGTGTCCTACTCCGTGACGACCAAGGTCCGCGGGGGCGTCCCGCGGCCGATCCACGTGCTGTCGCGGGGCAACGTGCTCACGCCGGCGCACGAGGTCGGCCCCGGGGCACTCGGCCTCGTGGCGGCGTTGCCGGCGCGGTTCGACCTGCCCGCGACCCACGCCGAGGGGGAGCGGCGCGTCGCCCTCGCCCGGTGGCTCACCGACCCGGCCAATCCGCTCACGTGGCGGAGCATCGTCAATCGGGTCTGGCACTACCACTTCGGCCGGGGCATCGTGGCCACGCCGAGCGATTTCGGCCGCATGGGGGCCGCCCCCACGCATCCGGAATTGCTCGATTGGCTGGCCGCCGAGGTTCGTGACGGCGGGGGATCGCTCAAGGCCCTCCATCGGCTGATCGTGACGAGCGCGACCTACCGGCAGGCCAGCGAGTCGCGGGAGGCCGCCGCGGCGATCGACATCGACAACGCGCTCCTGTGGCGGCAGAACCGCCGCCGGCTCGAGGCCGAGGCGGTCCGCGACGCGGTGCTCTCCGCCGCCGGTTCTCTCGATCTCACGATGGGTGGCCCCGGCTGGCAGGACTTCAAGGTGGAGCATCCGGAGCACTCCCCCCACTACCGCTACGATCTCGCCGACCCCGAGGACCGGTCGACGTGGCGTCGCGGCGTCTACCGGTTCATCGTGCGCAGTCAGACGCAGCCGTTCATGACCTGCCTCGACTGCGCCGATCCCTCGATGCGGGTCGAGAAGCGAAACGAGAGCCTCTCCGCGCTGCAGGCCCTGGCCCTGCTGAACAACGGCTTCATGGTGGTGCAGGCACGCCACTTCGCCGACCGCGTGGCCCGCGAGACGGGCGCGAATCCGGCCGCCTGCGTCACCCGGGCCTGCGCGCTGGCGCTCGGTCGTGAGCCCGATGCCGAGGAACTCGCGGCGCTCGTGGAGATCGCCACGGCCCACGGGCTTGCCAACGCCTGCCGCACGATCCTGAACCTCAACGAGTTTTCCTTCGTGGACTGACGTGATGCAGCCGTGGCGTACGCCTCCAGGCGTGCGAATGGATTCCAGAGGACGTTTGGGCAGCGATACGACACGTGGCTGAGGTGCAAGCGTTCATCGACCACCTGCCGTTTTCATGACAGGGAAATGCGATTTTTTTCGTGGCGTACGCCTCCAGGCGTGCGAATGGATCCCAGAGGACGTTTCGGCTGCGACATGACACATGGCTGAGGTGCAAGCGTTCATC
>DNLZ01000207.1:0-2962 GCA_003488325.1 Planctomycetaceae bacterium | reverse complement strand
GTGAGTCTGGAGGAGTGACTCGTGTCACGTCAGATGCCGAAAGCCTTCATGAATCGCATGGACCCCGCACCGACCGGATCAGGGACGCGGCGCGACTGGCTCGCGACGACGGGCTGCGGCTTCGGGTCGCTGGCCCTCGCGGCGCTCCTGGCCGGAGACCGCGAGTCTCGCGCCGTGACGGCGGGGGAGGCGGCGCGGCCGCGCGTCCAACGCCCACCGCGTGTGAAGCGGGTCGTCCAACTGTTCATGGCGGGCGCCGCGAGCCACCTCGACCTCTTCGACTACAAGCCCGCGCTCGTCCGGCACCACGGCCAGCCGAGCGATTTCGGGGAGCCGGTCGAGGCCTTTCAAAACGGGCTGGGCCCGTGGCTGCGCCCCGTCTGGGACTTCAGGCCTCATGGTGAGTCGGGGAAGATGCTCGCGGACGTCGTGGCGCCGCTGGGTGATGTCGTCGATCGGATCGCGTTCATCCACAACATGGTGAGCCCGTCGGGCGTGCACTCGGCGGCGACGCTCCACCAGACGACGGGGTTCGTGCTGCCGGGATTCCCCGGGGCGGGCTGCTGGGTGAGCTACGCGCTCGGCTCCGACAACGACAACCTGCCCACGTACGTCGTGCTGCCGGACCACCGTGGTTATGCGTCGAATGGCGTGAAGAACTGGGACGCGGGTTTCCTGCCGGCCCAGTACAGCGGCACGGTCATCCAGCCGGCGAGCGACGAACCGATCGCCGACCTGCGACCGCACCGGGCGGCCGGCGGCTTCATCACGGCCGACGCCGACGCCGCCACGCGTGCGACGCTCGAGCGGCTCAACCGCCGCCACCTCGAGGGGCGGCCGGGCGACAGTCGGCTCGAGGGGCGGATCGCCAGCTACGAGCTGGCAGCCCGGATGCAGCTGGCGGCACCGGAGGCGCTCGGGGGGCTCGACGACGAACCGGCACACGTCCTGCGTCTCTACGGCATCGATCGAGGGCGGGCGGCGTGGCCGAGCGAGATCAACGCGGAGGAGGAGGCGCATCACTTCGGTCTGCGGTGCCTGACGGCGCGGCGACTCCTCGAACGCGGCGTGCGGTTCGTGCAGGTCTGGAGCGGCAATGACAACGGGTTTCCGCGCCGCAACTGGGACAGCCACGAGGACGTGGAACGCGACCACGGGCCGCTGGCCCGCGGCATGGCGCGGGGGGCGTCGGCCCTCATCCAGGACCTCGATCAGCGTGGTCTGCTGGACGACACGCTCGTGCTGTGGACGACCGAATTCGGTCGCATGCCGAGCTCGCAGGGAGGGAAGGGCCGCGACCACAACCCGTTCGTCTTCACGAACTGGCTCTGCGGAGGCGGCATCCGCGGAGGCGTCACCTGCGGCGAGAGCGACCAGTGGGGCTACAAGCCACTCGACCGCGACCATCCCACCACGGTGCACGACGTGCACGCGACCGTCCTCGCGCTCCTCGGGATCGACCACACGCAGCTCACGTGGCGCACCAACGGGATCGATCGCCGCCTGACCGACGTCCACGGCCACGTCATCGACGGGGTGCTCGCCTGACGCGGCCCTGACGCGGGCCTGGGTCACCCGAGCCGCCGAGGCATCAGGCGTCCGTGACGCAGATCTGCGTCCAGGCACCGTGCGAACCCGCCACCACGCGGGCGAACGCGACGGACCTGCCGTCGGGTGAGAAGACGCAGGCCTCGGGTCGCGGCGGCGAGTGCGGTGAGGGCGTCGTGAGCCGGCGGACCGACCCGTCGCCGACGTCCACGACGCACACGCAGCCCTCGATGACGCAGGCGATGCGAGCGCCGTCGGGACTGAACGAGAAGGCGCTCTCGACGCCGCGGGCGGCACGGGTGACCTGCCGCAGCGGCCCGCCGCATGGGCTCACGACGACGAGTTGGGGCGCGCCTGCGTCGTCCCGGACGAGGCAGGCGAGCAGCCGACCATCCGGGCTGCTGCGCACCCAGTGCCGCGGGCCGGCAACCCCCGGATGACGGCGATCCGCCGTGAACGTCAGCCGCCGCTGCCGCACCGTCGCCGGAGGGGATGGGCGTGTGGTCGGCGTCCCCGCGAGCGGCCCGTCACCCGGCGTCTCGAGGCCGGCTGGATCGTCGGGCAGATCGACGACGAACACCTCCGCGAGCGCCGTTCCACCGGCCGACACGACCGTGCCCTGAAAGGCGATCGCATAGCGTTGTCGCGAC
Source organism: Planctomycetaceae bacterium (assembly GCA_003488325.1). Lineage (GTDB taxonomy): Bacteria > Planctomycetota > Planctomycetia > Pirellulales > UBA1268 > QWPN01. The sequence goes on along the minus strand of DNLZ01000207.1, from coordinate 764 downwards.
CCATCGGCACGCTCGTAGCCGTTCGTGCCCACCCAGCCCTCCTCGCAGGCCCTGGATATCTCGTCGCTGCCCGGGCGCGGCGTGTCGGTGAGCCGCGTGACGACGACGGAGAACGCACTGCCGTCGTGATTCCGTGGGTGCCGCCCGGTCACCTGCACGGGGCGTCCCGTGACGCTCACCGCGATTCCGCGCCGGTTGTGCTCGCGAGGCGGTTCGCACGCGCTCGTCGCCGTGGCGGGGAGGATCGCGTCCTCATAGGTGCTTGCGACGAGGCGGCCGTCACCGCTGAACGTGTGCACGTGCGTGCCGCCGCGGAGCGCACCGGGCGTGAAGGGGGGCACGAGGTCGCGGGCGTCGAGCGGTGTGGCGCTGCCGGGGCGGCTTGGGTCCACGACGACGCCCTGCCGCCGCTCGGGACCGTAGGACCAGTCCGGCGTCGGTCGCTCCGGGCCGAGGATGAACACGACCCGCCCGTCGACGGGACTGCATGTCGCCACACCGCAGCAGGCGTCGTGCCGCGCCTCGTAGATCACCTCGACGCGGCCGCTCGCGACTTCGACCCGCTCGATCCGCGTCCCGTCGAAGATCCCGCCGTCAGGGGATGACCGGGTGTCGGACACGATCCAGCGCCCGTCGGCCGACCAGACGGCGGTGTTGGTGAGCACGTGGCCGTGCGGGGCGGAGGTGAGTTGGCGTTCGGGCACCGCTCGGGAGGCCGGGGTCCGGAGGTGTGTCGCACGAGGCCGGGTGGGCCAAGTTTAGAC
>DNLZ01000457.1:2349-2708 GCA_003488325.1 Planctomycetaceae bacterium | reverse complement strand
CGCGACCTCGGCGGCCGCCCGGCGGCCGGAAAGCCATGCACCGTGCACGGTGCCCGGATACCGACGCGACGTCGCCTCACCCGCAAAGAACACGCGACCCGCCACGCTCGCCGCCAAGGCGTCGTAATCGCCGCCACTCGCGCCGGGCGGAATGTGCGAATACGACCCACGACTGAAGGGGTCGCTCTTCCAGCGGGTCACGCGCGCTCCCGTCGGACTCGGCACGGATCCGCCGTAGATCGTCTTCAGCACGGTCATCGCCGATGACACGACCTCCTCGTCGGACTGCGACTCCAGTTGCTCGCCGAAACTTCCGGCATTGAACCCGAGCAGCACCGGCTGCCGCGTGAAGCGGTGCA
>DNLZ01000457.1:852-1952 GCA_003488325.1 Planctomycetaceae bacterium | reverse complement strand
TTCAGATAGCACTTGTTCAACACACCCATGCCCAGCCTGTCGATCGCGGCACGCTTGGCCTCCGGCAGGATCGGCGTGAAGCCCACGTCGCCATGCTTGAGGACGCCCAGCGGCAGCGTGACCACGACACGATCGGCTGCGAAGGTGCCGCGCTGCGTTTCGACACGCACACCGCTGGAGTCGTGGGCGATGCTTCTCACGGTGTGGCCGGTGCGGATATCGAGGCCGGCCTTGAGCCTCTCCGTCAGCTGTCCGTATCCGCTCGGGAAGAGGACGTCCGGCCCACCGAACTGGGAATCCTGGTCGAAATTCATGAGCGAGAGGTCGGCCACGTCGGCAGCCTGCTCATGCTCGATTTCCGTGTTGACCGAGTAGCCGAGAGAGCGGCGTGCATCCGCGGAGAGCGACCGTGCCTCGATGAAGTCGTTGATGAACGCCCCGAGCGACAGGTCGACGGCCCGGGCTTCCTGGGCCTGGGCGATGGCCATCTCCAAGGACGCGAATGTGCGATCCATCGAGGCTTCGCGTGGTGCCGACAACGGCAGGCCGTCCGCGTCATAGCGGAGCATGGCGTCGTAATTCGTCAGGGCCACCTTGAGTCGGTACTTCGTCCGCAAGGCGTTGATCGGATTGCCGCGAATGCCGTGGATCCACGTCGCACCCATGTCCAGCGGCACGCCGTCGAGTGATCGATCGGTGGAGATTCGGCCCCCCACTCGGTCGCGCCCTTCGATGACCACGACCGTGAATCCTGCCGCCCTGAGGTCGATCGCCGCGGCGAGCCCCGCGATCCCCGCGCCGACGACGAGCACCATTCCGCCACCCCGTGGAGCGGCGACCGCTCGACGGCCGGCAAGGGACAGTCCCGCGAGTGCCGCCAGGTGCGAAAAGCGACGACGCGAGATCGCGTGCCGACATGCCGGACGACGCTTGTGCATTGTGCTTCCCGGCATCACGCTCCACCCCCAGCCTCGCCAGTCTAGCCGGGATCCTTTGAACATCCCGCGTCGTCGTCGGTCGTCGCGCAGAGCCCCCTGCGACGGGGAGTCGCCACGCGGCGTCCGATTCCATGGCAAGGTCGGTTCCACCGGCTTCAGGCT
>DNLZ01000457.1:0-504 GCA_003488325.1 Planctomycetaceae bacterium | reverse complement strand
GCACTCGGCCTTGCACACGGCACCTCGCTCCTCTACCTCTTCCCCTCCGGCGGCTGACCGTCGGACGGCCGTCTCGCTGGATCCATGCACGACCTCACCCTGCCGCTCTCGATCTTCGTCGCCGAGATGTGCGTCGTCACGATCTCGACGATGCGCATCATCTTCATCGGCCGCGGCATCAAGCCCCTGGCCGCCGGACTCGGCTTCTTCGAGGTCACGATCTGGCTCTTCGCGATCGGGCAGGTGATGAGCAATCTCACCAATCCCGCCTGTTACGCCGCCTTCGCGGGCGGGTTCGTGGTCGGCAACTACCTCGGCATGCACCTCGAGCAGCGGATGGCGATCGGCTCGGTGCTCGTGCGGGTCATCACGGGCCAGGATGCCCGTCGCCTGGTCGATCTGCTGCGGGACGCCGGCTGCGGCGTGACGCGGGCCGGTGCCCAGGGGCTCATGGGCCCTGTCGAGATCGTCTTCACCGTCATCCGTCGTCGTCGCCTCGGCGAC
>DNLZ01000377.1 GCA_003488325.1 Planctomycetaceae bacterium | reverse complement strand
CGTCGCCGCCGGATTGGCCGCGGCCACGAGCGCGATCGTGCCGGTCACGTGCGGCACGGCCATCGACGTGCCGCTGAAGGTCGCCGACCGTCCGTCCGGCGCGGTGGAGCGGATCCGGACGCCGGGCGCGGCCAGATCGACGCTCGTCGCTCCCGTGTTCGAGAAGGTGGCGGGCCTGTCGATCCGGTCGGTGGCGGCGACGGCGATCACGGAGTCGTCGCGGTCGCTCGCCGGATAGGTCGGCATGCGGTCGTTGTCCTCCCCGTCGTTGCCGGCCGCCGCGACGAAGAGGATGCCGGCGGCACCGCCCGCCGCGATGGCCACCCGCAACGACGCCGACGGCCCCGACCCGCCCCAGCTGTTGTTCGTCGCCACCACGTCGATCCCGAAGTCGCGACGCATGCGCGTCGCGTAATTGATCGCCGCGACCGCGTCGCTCGTCGCGCCGGAGCCCCGCCGGTCGAGGAACTTCAGCGGCATGATCGAGACCTGCCACGCGACCCCGGTCCCACCGATGCCGTTGTCGCCCACCGCACCGATCGTGCCCGCGACGTGCGTCCCGTGGCCGTTGTCATCGCGCGGGTTCGGAGTGTCACGGACGAAGTTCCAGCCGTGCACGTCGTCGACGAATCCGTTGGCGTCGTTGTCGACACCGTCGCCGGGGATCTCGCCTGGATTCCGCCAGATGTTCGCCGCGAGATCGGGGTGGCGGACGTCCACGCCGGTGTCGATCACCGCCACGACCACGTCCCGCGACCCCGTGGTGACGTCCCATGCGGCCGGTGCGCCGATGCCCGCCGCGATCGAGGCGGCTGCCTGCTCGGTCGGGGAGAGCCCCCAGAGCCGGTCGAACGCCGGATCGTTCGGCAGGCGCGACGGCGCGACGATGAAGTCCGGTTCGATGAACGAGACGCCGCGCGTCGCGGCGGCCCACCCGAGCACCTCGTCGACACCGGCCTGCGGAGCGATGAGCGCATGCAGCCCCTCGCCGAGCGACTCCGTCGTCCACCGCGGCGGGAGTGAGAGGGAGCCCGCGGTCGCAGCCGGCGCGAGACCGAGGATCCATGCATCGGCGACGACGTCGACGAGCGCACCCTGCCAGCGGATCCGCGCGTCGAGCCTCGCTGCCGCATCGGCGGCACCATCCGCAGTCGCGGCCGCATGCGCGAGGAACGTCTGCAGCGGCTCGACCGACAGGCAGCACCGTGGTTCGAGCCGCTCGTGCGCCAGCAGCGTGCCTGCGGGTGCCCGCCACGACGCCCCGTCGCGCTTCGACCGCCATCGGACCACGATGCCCGCTCCCGAGGACTCGTCCCCGACGGCAACGGCGTGGCGGCCGGGAAACTCCCTCGATTGTCATGTGGGTCCGGCCCGTGTCCACGAGCCCGCGCAGCGGAGCACGCGTTTCGCGGACGGCCCGACGGCGGCTGGTATCCTGCCCCGGTGCCGTCCGGCGCAGGGCCGGCGCGGTCTTTCCCCCGCCTGCGGAGCCGTTCCCGTGGTCTTCCCCGTCGCCGATGACAACAGCGACCGACGGATCGTGCCGATCGTGACGGTCGCGCTGATCGCCGCGAATGTGTTCGTCTTCGTGGTCCTGCAGGGCATGGGCGCGAACGACGCGTTCACCATGGCCTACGTGCAGGTGCCGGCGGAGATCATCTCGGGGCGTGACGTGGTCACCGATGATGCCATCCGCGCGATCCCCACGCCCGAGGGCGTCGTGCAGGTGCCCGTACCCGGCCTGCGCGAGACGCCGATCCCCGTCTGGCTCACGCTGCTCACGGCGATCTTCATGCACGGCAGCATCATGCACCTCGCAGGCAACATGTGGTTCCTCTGGATCTTCGGGGACAACATCGAGGACGACATGGGCCACGTGCGCTACCTCCTCTTCTACATCGCGACGGGGGTGCTCGCATCGCTGGCGTTCGTCGCGCTGAACGCGAAGGGCGAGGCCGCCCTCACTCCCTGCCTCGGTGCGTCGGGCGCGATCTCGGGCGTGCTCGGCGCCTACCTCGTGCTGCACCCCCAGCGGCGGGTGAGCGTGATCATGATCCGCATGATCGTCGACGTGCCGGCCTACGTGGCGGTCGGCATCTGGTTCCTCTTCCAGGTGGTCAGCGGCGTGTTCGACTCCGCCGGCGGAGGCGGTGGCGTGGCCTACTCGGCCCACGTGGCCGGCTTCATCGCCGGCATGCTGCTCGCGAAGCCGATGAGCTCTCGCGAGGTGCGGTCGGAGGCCGACCCGCTCGTGGTGCTGCGCCGCAGGATTCCCTGACGCCGGCCACGGCGACGGACGGGTCGGTCATGGCGTCTGGACCGGAGGCAGCAGCTCGCCGATGCGCGGGTCGCCCAGCGACTCGGCGACGAAGCGAACCCCGCTGAAGTCGTGGCGGCGGCTGTGGCCGCCGGGCACGGCGACGGTCACGGCCCCGGCGGCGACGGCCGCCCGACAGCCCGCTGCGGAGTCCTCCAGCACGAGCATCCGGCCCGGCTGCACGCCGAAACGTGCCGCCGCCGTCTCGTAGATCTCGGGATGCGGCTTGCCGTGCGTCACGTCGGCGCTCGTCAGCACGAAGTCGAACCGCTCGAGAAGCCCCACGCGGCCGAGCACGTCGTGGGCGAAGTCGGGGCCGCTGCTCGTGGCGACGCCGCGGGGCAGGCCGCCGGCGACGAGACGGCTCACGAGCGCGACGGCGCCGGGCATCGGCCGCAGCCCCTCGTCGAGCAGGCTCTCGAAGATCTGCCTCGTCTCGACGGCGAGGTCGTCGATCGTGTCCTCGAGGCCGTGCCATTCGATCATGACGCCGAGCGCCACCCGCTGCGGCCTGCCCATCATCGCGTCGAGGAGATCGAGGTCGAACGTGCGGCCGCGGCGGCGGAGCATCTCGCTGCCGACGTGCTGGTAGAGATCCTCGGTATTGACGAGCAGGCCGTCGAGGTCGAACGCCACCGCATCGACCGTGGGGCCACTGACGGGAGAGGTCATCGAAACAACCCTGTCTTCACGCTCGCCGTCGGCACGCTGCCCGTCCGGCGACGCCGCTCGTATGATGCCATGCGGTGTCCGTTCCGTGTCTCGGCCGCCCCTGAGCACACCGCGAGAGCGAGCAGCCATGCGGATACCCGCGGCGACCGCCGACTCCGGGGCAGGCCCGGTCGCCTGGCACGCCCTGCCGCCGGCGGACGTGGCCGACCGTCTTGAGACCGACGCCGACCGGGGCCTGTCCGCGGCCGAGGCGGCCCGACGGCTCGACGCGCTCGGCCCGAACGTCCTCCGCGAGTCGGCACCGGAGGCGTGGTGGTGGCGGCTGCTGCGACAGTTCCGGGAGCTCGTCATCTGGATTCTCCTCGCGGCGGCCGTGGTCGCCGGCCTCATGGGAGACTGGGCCGACACCGCGGCCATCGCGGCGATCGTGCTCGTGAACGCGATCATCGGCTTTCTGCAGGAGGAGCGCGCCGCACACGCCCTCGCCGCGCTCGAGCGGATGAGTGCGCCCGTGGCGAAGGTGGTGCGGGGAGGGGAACGTCGCGCCTGTCCGGCACGTGAACTCGTGCCGGGTGACCGGATCGAGCTCGAGGCAGGGGACAGCGTTCCGGCCGACGCGCGGCTCCTGGGCGGCTTCGGGCTCCGGGTGCAGGAGTCGGCCCTGACCGGTGAGAGCGTGCCGGTCGAGAAGGATGCCGCCGCGACACTCCCGCCCGACACACCGCTCGGCGATCGTCGCACGATCGTGCATGCCGGGACGGTGACGGCGGCAGGCCGGGGCGAGGCCCTCGTCGTGGCCACCGGCATGCACACCGAACTCGGGCGAATCGCCGGACTCCTCGACCGCGCCGCGCCCCAGGCCACGCCGTTGCAGCGGCGGCTCGGCGAGCTCGGGCGCGTGCTCGTCGTCGTCTGTCTCGTCGTGGTCGGCATCGTCTTCCTCCTCGAGGTCGCGCGCGGGAGGCCCGTGGCCGAGGTGCTCATGCGGGCGGTGAGCCTCGCGGTGGCCGCGGTGCCCGAGGGCCTCCCCGCGGTCGTGACGGTCGTGCTGGCGATCGGCCTGCAGCGGATGGTCGCCCGCAACGCGCTGGTGCGCCGACTGCCTGGCGTGGAAACGCTCGGCAGCGTCACCGTGATCTGCTCCGACAAGACCGGCACGCTGACGCGCAACGAGATGACCGTGCGCGAGATCGTGACGGCCGGCGGCCGGTATCGGGTGACCGGCGGCGGCTACGCGCCCCACGGGGAGTTTTTCCGCGTGGCGGATGAGGGGGCCGCGCCGGCTCCGGACGACGTCGTCGCGGCGCCCCGCGACGATCCCGACCTCGGCCGCCTCCTGACGATCGCGGCGCGGTGCAACCATGCGACGGTGCAGCCGAGTCGGAGCGGCGGATGGGAGGTGCTCGGCGACCCGACGGAGGGCGCGCTCGTCGTGGCGGCGCTCAAGGGGGGCGTGCCGCGGGAGAACCCGTCCGAGCCCGTCGTCTTCGAGCTGCCCTTCGACTCGGATCGCAAGCGCATGAGCGTCGTCGTGCGCCGCATGGACGGCTCGCATGGCCTCGACTCGAAGGGGGCCACCGAGACGGTGCTGCCACGCTGCGTGGCGGAACGCGTCCGCGGGCGGACGGTGCCGCTCACGGACGACCGACGACGCGCGATCCTCGCGGCGGCCGAGGGGCTCGCCCACCGGGCGCTGCGCGTGCTGTCACTCGCCTGCCGCGACCTGGCCGCGGACGAGACGTTCGAGGCCGGGCCGCATCGCCTGGAGCGCGATCTCGTGCATGTCGGACTCGTCGGCATGATCGACCCGCCACGCGACGAGGCCCAGCGGGCCGTGGCGCGGTGCCGCACCGCCGGCATCCGTCCGGTGATGATCACGGGCGACCATCCCGCCACGGCACTGGCGATCGGCCGCGAGCTCGGGCTGGCGGAGGACGACGGTCGGGCCGTCACCGGCGCGGACCTGGACGCCCTGTCCGACGAGCGGCTGGCCGCGGAGGTGGCGGAGATCGCCGTCTACGCGCGGGTCTCCGCGGAGCACAAGCTGCGCGTGGTGAACGCCTGGCGGCAGGCCGGGCAGGTGGTCGCCATGACGGGCGACGGCGTGAACGACGCGCCGGCGGTGAAGGCCGCCGACATCGGGATCGCCATGGGGATCGCGGGCACCGACGTCACGAAGGAGGCGTCCGACATGGTGCTCACCGACGACAACTTCGCCTCGATCGTGGCGGCCGTCGAGGAGGGGCGCGGCATCTACGACAACATCCAGAAGTTCATCCACTACCTGCTGTCATGCAACGCCGGCGAGGTGATGGTCATGTTCGTCGCCGCCCTCGCCGGCTGGCCGGCGCCACTCGAGGCGATCCACATCCTCTGGCTCAACCTCGTCACCGACGGACTGCCCGCCCTGGCGCTGGGGCTCGAGCCGCCCGAGGACGACATCATGGATCGGCCGCCCCGTCCGCCGCACGATCCGGTCATCACGTGGGGTCGCGGCGCCCTCATCCTCGCGCACGGGGGACTCGTGGCCATCGCCGTCCTCACGGCCTTCTGGCTCACCTGGCGCGGTGCGGAGGACGAGCGCGCGATCGGACACGCGCAGACCGTCACCTTCTGCACGGCGGCGTTCGCCCAGCTCCTCTTCGCGATCGGCTGCCGCAGCGACCGCGTCACGGCGTTCCGGCTCGGGTTCCTCGCCAACCCGGCCCTGCTCGCGGCCATCACCGTCTCGGCGCTTTTGCAGGTCGCCGTCGTCACGCTCCCGTTCGCGCGGCCCGTCTTCGAGGTGGGCACGGACGTGCGCCACGAATGGATGATCGTGCTCGGCCTGTCGCTCCTGCCCCTCACGGTCATCGAGGTCGCGAAGTGCGTGCGAGGCGGGGCGCGGCTCAGTCTGCCGAGGAGACCGTGGAGCGCCGGTCCTGTCCGCTCGCCGCCGTGAACGCCGCGAGCGAGGCGAATGAGCGCCCCCGCCACTGGAAGATCGGGGCCGCGGCCCGCATGCCGAGGCGGTAGCGATTGTCGTCCAGCCGGTTCCTCCGCGCGGCCGGCTCGACGGTGAGCAGGCGGCCGTCGGCGGACGACTCGACGTCGTTGTCGCGCACGGTGTTGTCCGAGGCGTACTGGATCCAGACCTGCCCATGGCCCGTGCCGAGCGTGTCGTTGCCGGCGATGACGTTTCCCGTGAACGCGCTCAGCCTGGTCCGCCCCACGCCGGGGCCGTAGCCGCCGAAGACGAGGCCGGCCTTCTCGTTCGCGCGGAGGGTGTTGCCGGTCACCGTGACGCGGACGGCGTCGAACCCGCGATGCTCCGCGCCGACCTCGATGCCGAGATCGTTGCCGACGCAGGTGTTGCCCGTGATGCGGATGCGACGCGCGCCGTCCACGTAGATGCCGGCGGCGAAGCCGCCCCCGTAGCTCGAGCGGGCACGCTCCACGAGGTTGCCGACCACGACGCCGTCGCGTGGCACCGCGGTGCGATGAACGTCGCGCTCGCCGCCGATGATGTCGATGCCGATGTTGTCGACGTCGTGCACGTGGTTGTCGGCGACCCTGAAGCCCGCGATGTTGCCGCTGACGACGAGGGCCTCGCTCGGGGCCACGGCCCCGTCGTGAATGACGTTGCCCGCCACCGTGAGATTCCGGATCGGGACGCGGCGCGTGCCGAAGACGCCGATGCCCATCGAGCTGACGCCCCGCAGGTCGTGGATGAGGTTGTCGCGGATCTCGATGCCGGTGCCGGCTCCGGTCACCCACACCGCCGCCCCGCCCTCCCGGGTCTCGTTGCCCACGATCTCGAGGCCCCGCACGACGACGTGCCCCAGGTCCCGGATCGTGACGACGTTCTCCGACCCACCGCGCATTTCGCCGACGTCGATCACGGGTCGCTCGCCCGGCGCGGCGGCGAGCGTGATGGGACCGCCGCGGGCGCTCCCTCCCGCGCGGAAGGCCACGCGCTCCGCGTACCGTCCCTCGTGCACGAGGACCGTGTCACCCGGCTCGAGTGCGGCATCGAGCCCCCGCTGGATCGACCGGAAGGGCGCCGCGTCCGATCCGTTCGCCAGGTCGTCACCACCGACGGAGACGTGGAACGTGGTACGGACCTGTCGAGACTCGAGCCGCTCGCACGTCAGCCGCTCGGTCCGCAGGCCGGCCCGGTCTCGCCGCGGTGGAAAGACGACGATGTGGCGTCGGCCGGTCATGGAGATGATCCGCGCCTACCCGCGTTCGACCGACTCGAACCCGCGGAAGGTCGGTGCGACGAGGTTGAGCAGCAGGTCCGTGACGAGTGCATCGGACCCCGGCCCGCCCCGCAGGTCGGTCCGCCCGACGACCACGCCATTCACGTCGAGCGCGTCGGCGCCCGCGCCGAGATTCGCAAAGAGTCGCCGCTGCACGCTGCTGGAACGCATCCGGACGGCGTCCCCGTTCGCCCCCCCGACCAGCCGCACGTCTTCACCGACGGTGACCGCATCGACTCGCACCGTTCCGTCGCCCGGGCCGGTCGCGACCTGCAGGCGGCGTCCGGTCGCGAGTTGGGACACGGTGACCAGATCCTCCCCGGCTCCCGTCGAGACGCGCAGATCGCGTCCCACGCTGACGCCAACGATGCCGACGGTCATGCCGCCCCCGAGTGCCCTCACGACGAGGTCGCGACCCACGAGCGGCCGCCCGTTCGGGCCGGCGCCACTCATCGTGAGCGTCGCCGTGCCCGAGGGCTTCACGATCGTCACGTCACCGTCGACGTCGAGCGTGCGACCGTCGGGGCTGTCGTCCGACTGGCCCACCGCGAACGTCTCGCCCACGCCGGCACCGAGATCCACACGCGCGCTGCCCAGCACCCGCACGAGCCCCTCCGTGGAGCAGGCATCGTTGCCTTCGCCGAGCAGGAGCCCGAGATTGCCGGCGACCTC
>DNLZ01000225.1:6021-6637 GCA_003488325.1 Planctomycetaceae bacterium | reverse complement strand
AGGTCGTCGCGATCGTGATCGCGGTCTTCGTCGCGCGGGAGCTCATCGACGACGGCAAGGTGTCCTGGATGGAGGGCGTCCTCCTGCTGGCGACCTACGCGATCTTCGCGCTGGCGTTCTACCACCTCCCCGATCAGGCGGTCGTGGCGGCCTCGACGCCCTGACGGCGTCAGCCGCGATTGCGCCGCGCGAGACCCGCACCGATGCGACCGAGCGTCACGCTGTAGTCGTCGATCGCGATGTGCGCCCGGATGACGCTCATGCCGGACGTGTCGGCGAGCGCCGCGGCGATGGCGGCATCGAAGTCCCGCTCGGTGCGGACCTCGTAGCCCGTGCCTCCACCCAGCAGCCGCGGCAACAGCTGGTACTCCCAGGGATTGATGTCGTTGAAGCTTCCCTCGTGGATGACGCGTTCCGTGCCGTAGCCACGGTTGTCGAGGACGATCACCGTGACCGCGAGGCCCCGCCTGACGATCGTCGAGAGCTCCATGCCGGTCATCTGGAAGGCGCCGTCGCCGACGAGCGCGATCACCTTCAGGTCCGGCCGGGCCATCTTCGCGCCCAGGGCGGCGGGCACGGCGAAGCCCATCGACGTGTAGTACGCCGGCGAGAGAAA
>DNLZ01000225.1:0-5601 GCA_003488325.1 Planctomycetaceae bacterium | reverse complement strand
CGCACGAGCCGCGTCGTCGTGATCGGCCGGTCGGGATCGAGCGCGAAGGGCCCCTGGGCCTCGACGGGCGACCGCGGCAGCGTCCGCCGCGCCGCGCGGGGCCGGGCCGCGGCGAGCGCCTGCATGAAGTCCTGCAGCCGCACGTGATGGAAGTGGTGATGGCTGATCCGCAGCTCGTCGCTCGTGGCGTAGATGCTCTTCGTGGGGTCGAGCTTCGCCGTGAAGATGCCGAGATCGATGTCGGTGAGCAGCGTGCCGAGCAGGATGATGCAGTCGCTCTCCTCCACGAAGGTCGTCACCTCCTCGCGCCCGAGCGCGCCCTCGTAGAGCCCGATGAAGAGGGGGTGCACCTCGCTGATGACGCTCTTCGCGAGCATCGTCGCGGCGATGGGAATCCCGGCCGCCTCGGCGAGCGTCACGGCCTCGCGCTGCAGGCCGTAGCGGTGGAGCTCCACGCCGGCGATGATCACGGGCCGGGCGGCCGCCTCGATCTTCGCGACCGCCTCCTGCACGGCCTCCTCGAGCGCCTGCGGATCGCTGCGCTCGGGCGGGCGGATGAACGCGCGAATCTGCTCGGGCACGACCGAGACCATGTCGCGCGGCAGTTCGAGGTAGACGGGCCGCTTGAGCCGGTGCGCGGTGTCGAGCAGAAAGTCGATGTCGCGGAACGCGGTGGCCGGATCGTTGATCTCCCGGCTCGCCGCGCAGAGCTTGTCGAACACCTCGAGCTGTGTCTGCCACTCCCGCACGCGGTGGTGCAGCAGCGGGTCGCTGGCCCGCTCGCCGAGACCGGGGGCACCCGAGATGAGGACGACGGGGCTTTTCTCCGCGTACGCTCCCGCGATCGAGTTGGCGAGGCTCAGGCCGCCGACGCTGTAGGTCACGCAGACGGCTCCCATGCCGTTGACCCGCGCGTAGCCGTCGGCGGCGAACCCCGCACAGTCCTCGCGGGTGCAGTTGACGAGATCGAGAGGGCTCTTTTCGAGCATCGAATAGAAGGAGAGGACGTAGTCGCCGGGCAGTCCGAAGACGTGCCGGATCCCGTAGTCCCCGAGCCGGCGGATCAGGTACTGCCCGATGGAGAGGCTGGTGACGCTGGCCTCCCGCTGCACCGCCGGACGTTCCTGCGTCCGTCCGACGAGGCCGTTGTCGAGGCTCGCACCGAGAACGATGGACATCGCGCGGTCTCCGCAGGGACGCTCGGGCATTGACGCCCGCACGTGAAGTATTTGCTGTCGGTGCGTCAGCGGCCAACTCCGGCCTGCGGGACGATCCGGCCGGGCGGATCCCGACGCTCACCCCGGCGGCGAGCCGGTGCCGACACGAACGGGCCGGGTCGACCATCCGGCCGCCAGGAGCGAAGCGGCCAGGGCGCTCCAGGGGCCGAATACCGCGGCGGCGAGGGCGGCGGTCGGGCTGTGCAGCGGGCCCAGGGCGAGTGCCGTCGCCATGCCGCCGTTCTGGATGCCCACCTCGATGCTCAAGGTGCGGGCATCGCGCTCGTCGAGCCGGGCGGCCCGCGCGACGGCGTAGCCGAGCAGGAATCCCGTGGCGTTGTGGCACACGGCCGCGGCGACGAGCGGCAGTCCGACGCGGCGCAGGTCCGCCGCGGCGAGGGCGACGGTGATCGCGATGATCAAGCAGATCGAGGCCATCGCGATCGGCGGCAGCATGCCCGCCAGCCGCCGGGCGAGACCGGGGGCCAGCGCGTTGATCACGAGCCCCGCGACCACCGGTGCGAGGATCACCCACAGGATCGACCGGAACATGTCCCCGGCGTCGATCGGCACGTCGCGCCCGGCCAGCAGCCGCATCGCCAGCGGCGTGGCCAGCGGCGAGAGGAGCGTGGTGCAGGCGGTGAGCGTGACCGAGAGGGGCACGTTCGCGCGGGCCACGTAGGTGATCACGTTGCTCGCGACGCCGCCCGGGCAGGAGCCGACGAGGATCAGTCCCGCCGCCACCTCACCGGTGAGGCCAAAGAGCCGGGTGAAGGCCCAACCGGCCAGCGGCATGATCCCGAACTGCGCGGCCGCGCCGAGGGCCACGACGCCGGGCGTGGCCAGCACGCGGCGAAAATCGGCGGCCGTGAGCGTGAGGCCCATGCCGAGCATCGTGAACTGCACGAGCGGCACGATCGCCTGCCGCGGCTCGAAGCCCCGCCACCGCCAGGTGAAGAGGCCGGGCGCGAGAAACCCCAGCGCCGCAAACGCGACGACGGCCGCCGCAAAGCCAAACTGCGTGGCGAGCGCGGCCGTGGCGCGAGGGCCGACGTCGGAATCGACCACAGTGTCGGCGCCCTCTGTCATCGTGATCGACCGCCTGCTCAGTCGGCCTTCAGGGCGGCAACCGGGATCACGGCGAGCTCATTGGCAATGTGGCTCTTGTGCGTGTAGCCGACGTAGAGCCTGCCGTCGTGCTCGATCGCATAGGGATAGCTGAAGTCGGCCCGCGGGTCGGAGACGCCCGGCGTCTTGTCCGACACCGAGTGGCGCACGACGAACACCTTGCTGAAGAGCGGCTGCCCGGGCCTGCTCACGGCGATCGTGAGCGGAGCGCGGTTGCCACCGCTGTCGGCCGTGGTCGTGCAGGCAAGAAACCGCTGGCCCGTCGAGAGCGTGCCGGCATAGGGCTTGCTCGTGGCCATCGGGAGATTGGAGGGCGTGGCCGGAGTCCAGGTGCGGCCGGAGTCGTCGCTCGTGGAGACGAGGGCCACGGGCTTCGCACCGTAGCGGGCGATGTTCGTGATCCGTCTGCCCTCGACGATCACGGTCGATTCGCCCCAGATGTCACCGAGCCCTGGCTCCGCCTCGATCACGACGAGATCCCACCTCGAGAAGTCGTCGCCCTGGCTGATCGCCACGGCCGGCAGATGACCGACGACGTCGTAGCCATTGGCCACGCGAAACCCGGCCATGATCCAGTTGCCGTCGGCCATCTTCTGCGGCTCCTGCATCGGCCAGAAGCCATTGTCCACGACGACGCCCCGCGTCTGCCACGCCCCCGTCCGCTCGTCGAGCACGTAGGCCCGCGTGTGGGTCTTCTGGAATGCGTCGTAAAAGGCGCCCATAAAGGCCCAGAGTCGGTCTCCCTGCGAGAGAAACACGCCGTGGCTCACGCCGAGGTTGCCCGCGCCCGCGTCGATCACGACGGTCGGGCCCCACGTCGTGCCGCCGTCCTCGCTCACGCGGACATGCGCCTCTTCCGAGGCCGTGTTCTCGCCCCCCTTGTTGAAGCCGTAGGAGGCGTAGAGTTTTCCATGGTGCCAGGCGAGGCCCACGCCGAGCGTCCAGTTGCAGCCGTCCGTGTCGGGCCGCCGCTGCTTGATGACGTGAAACGTGACGTCGGCCAGCACGGGCGCCGCCGCCTTCGTGGGCAGTGGGACCGCCGCATCCCAGAGCATCAGGGGCTCCGCCGCCGCGACGATCGCCTGCTGGGCACTTGCCAAGGCAAGCGCCGCGCACCCATGCAGAATCGACCGCCGAGCGATGCGCATGATGGATCCTTTCGAGAGAGTCTGAACGACCGCGCACGCCGTATCACGCCATCGCAAGCTTCGGGTTCGCCGTGAGTCCGAGTGCCTTGACGGCCGCAACGAGGCGGCGATCGACGTCGTCCGTGAGCGGGAGCATCGGGGCCCTGACGCCGCCCACCCGCCGCCCGCGGAGTTCGAGCCCCCGCTTGATGACGGCGATCCAGTCGGCCCGCTCCCCACCGACGCCCACCGTGGCGATCTCGACGAAGGGCATGATCCGATACCAGAGCTTTCGCGCCTTCACAAAATCGCCGTCGTCGATGCAGGTGTGCACGAACTGGCTCCAGAGTTCGGGGCAGAAGTTCGCCGTCCCCGACACCCAGCCGGTGGCCCCGAATGCAAACGCCCCCATCGCGTTGTTGTCGTGGCCGTAGAAGAGATGGGCCGAGTCGCCGAGCCGCATCCGCAGCCGCGCGATGGCATAGGGATCGCTGTCGGCGTCCTTGAGATACTGGCAGATGCCGTCGCGGTAGAGCCGCTCGAGCAGTTCCACCGAGAGCCGTGTGCCGGTCACGGGCGGGTTGTTGTAGACCATGATCGGGATCGAGATCGCCTCGCGGACGGCCTTGAAGTGGGCGTAGAGCTCTCGCTCGGTGTGCACCTGATACCACGGCGCGATGAGCAGGATCCCGTCGTAGCCCGCCTTCTCGGCGAAACGGCAGCGCTCGACGGTGTGGGCCGTCGCCATCCAGGCGCCGCCGGCCAGGAGCGGCACGCGGCCGCGCACCTGCTCCTTGACGATCCCCAGCACCTGCTCCCACTCCGCCCGATCGAGGTTCATGAACTCGCCCGTGCTCGACCCGGCGCAGAATCCGTCGGAGCCGCCCTCGAGCATGAACTCGACGTGATCGCGCAGCCCCGATTCGTCGATCGCCCCGGCGGCGGTGAATGGCGTGATGAGCGGCGGGTAGAGGCCGCGGAAGGCGGACATGGGTCGGATTCCTCGGTGCTGCGGATCGGTCGTGAACACGGCCGGCAGACGCACGGTACAGCGCCTTTCGCCGCGGGAACCGCCGATGCGAGTCGTCGCACACCGTCGCGCGCGATCTGGCATAGTGACTGCCGGAGCGGCCCCCTGCCGGACCTGGCGTTTCTACGATGCGAACCATGAAGACATCGACGGAACTGCGCGCGGTCGTCGACGCATTCGCGGCCCGTCACGCGGCGCGGCGCGTGGCCGCCGGCGCCGACAAGCGGCCCCTGCTCGACGCCTTTCGGCGGATGCAGCACGCCGCGGCGGCCGAGGACTCCGTCGCCATGGCGGTGGCCGACCGACACCTGCATGTGGCGATCGTGGTGCTCGCGGGCGTCGATGGGCTCGTCGAGACGTGGCAGGCCGCAGCCGCGCCGATGGAGCGGTTTCGTGTCGATTCACTCGCGCGGTGCTGGCCCGACCTGAACGTCCTCTTCGAGGCGCACCGGTCGATCGTCGATGCGATCCTCGCCGGAGACGCCGTGTCCGCCGAGGACGCCGCCCGAGCACACCTCGATGCCGTCTGGTATCGCCTCGCAGACACCGGCGGCGATACCACCCTCGCCGACGACCCGCTCGCGCGGGCCGTCACGTATCTCGACTTCCACATGCAGCAGCCGGTGCAGCTGGCCTTTCTCGCGGAGCACGTGGCTCGCACGAGTGCCGGACATCTCGGCCGGCTGTTCCGCCTGAAGTACCGCGTGAGCTTCACGGAGTACGTGCGGGCGCTGCGCATGCACAAGGCCGTCGGACTGCTGACGACGACGTCGCAGCCGATCGCCCGGATCGCGAGGATCGTGGGATACGCCGACGCCTCGCGGTTCGGGGCCCACTTCCGCCGCCGCTACGGCCTCACCCCCCGGGGCTACCGCCAGCGGTTCGGCAACGCGAGCCGGACGGACAGGGACGGCTGACCAGCACGTGGGTGATCGCCCGGGTTTTCCGGGGCCGCCGGTGCCTCCGTGGGCCGCCTTCCCGCATTGACCGCATCCTCCCGGACGCTATCCTCCCGGCCCCCCGAGGCGCCCGCCGATCGGCATCGCGTTGGGCCCGGCAGGTGATCGCTCCGGAACAACGGCGATGACGCCCACGCGCG
>DNLZ01000353.1:11510-13243 GCA_003488325.1 Planctomycetaceae bacterium | reverse complement strand
CCGCGCGGCGGGCGCGGCGGCCTGTCAGATCTTCGACGGCCACGCCCGTGAGACCGCGCTGGCGGCCACCGCGCTGGCCGCCGCCGCGCCGGGCGGCCTGTCGGAGGCGGAAAAGGAGAAGCTCGTGATCCAGGGGCTCACGCTCGTGACGATGCACGAGGTGGGGCACACGCTCGGGCTGCGGCACAACTTCAAGGGGAGCGCGTTCCGCTCGCTCGCCGACATCAACGACGTCGCGAAGACGACGAGCGGAGGCGCCAGCACGAGCGTGATGGACTACATCCCCGTGAACATCATGCCGAAGGGCAGGACGCAGGGCGACTATTACGCCGCGAGGCTCGGCGCCTACGACCTCTGGGCGATCGAGTACGGCTACAAGCCGCTCGCGGCGTCGTCACCCGAGGGGGAGCTCGGGGAACTCGAAAAGATCGCCGGGCGCAGCGGCGAGCCGGCGCTCGCCTATGCGACCGACGAGGACACGGAGTGGGGCGACCCCGACCCGCTCTCCAACCGCTTCGATCTCGGCGACGACCTCGTCGCCTTCGCCCGCGCGCGGGCGGAACTCGTCGCGCAGGTGATGCCGGTCGTCGTCGAACGGATGGCCACCCGCGATGCCGACGGCTCCGGCGGCGGCTACGAGCGGGTGCGGCAGGCATTCGGCGTGCTGCTGGCGACCCACGGCAAGGCGATGGACACCGCCGCACGACTCATCGGCGGCCTCGTGACGTCGCGGAGCCACCGCGGCGACGCCAACGCGCGTCCGCCGTTCACCGTGGTGCCCCCCGCGAAGCAGCGCGAGGCGCTCGAACTGCTCGAATCACAGCTCTTCGCCACGAAGCCCTTCACGTTCCCGCCCCAGCTCTACAACCAGCTGGCCGCGAGCCGCTGGTCGCACTGGGGCACCCAGGAGGTGGACCGCGAGGACTACCCCGTGCACGAGGTGATCCTCACCTGGCAGGATCGCGTGCTCGGCCGGCTGCTCGACCCGCTCGCGCTCGCCCGCATCCGCGACAACGAACTCAAGATCCCGGCCGACGAGGATGCCTTCACGATGGCCGAGCTGCTCGAGCGACTGTCGCGGTCGATCATGACGGAGGTGCGGACCACGGGGCCGGGCGACTACACGCCCCGCAAGCCGGCGATCGACACGCTCCGCCGCGGGCTGCAGCGGGCGTATGTCGCCCGGCTCGCCGGCATCGCCACGGTCGGCGGAGCCGCCAACGCCGACGCCCAGGCGCTCGCCGCCGAGCATCTGCGGACGATCGACACCGACATCTCCGCGCTCCTCGCGAAGGATGACGTCAAGCTCGACGCGTACTCGCGGGCCCATCTCTCCGAGACGCAGGCGCGCGTCCGTGCCGTGCTCGACGCGCGGCTCACGCTGCCGCGTCCCTGAGGTCCGCACGTTCCGGGAGGGTCCGCATGCGACTGGTGGTCGCGGTCCTGCATCCGGGGCTTGTCGAGGGCGTGCGTCAGGCGCTCGCCGCGATCCACGTCACCCGCATGACGGTCGCCGACGCACACGGCTATGATCTGGAGGTGCCCGACGTCCTTGCCCAGGAGGTCGTGCTCGAAATCGCGGTGAACGACGACTTCGTGGGACGCACGCTCGATGCCGTGGCGGCGGTGATCGGTGCCGGCGGAGACCCGACCGCGGGCCGCGTGTGCGTGCTGCCGATGGCCGAGGCCGTGCAGATCTACCGCTCGGTGCGGGGGCCGGAGGCGGTCTGAGC
>DNLZ01000353.1:8333-11157 GCA_003488325.1 Planctomycetaceae bacterium | reverse complement strand
GCTGCGGCGGTGGACGGAACGACACGGAGGAGCATGCGATGGACGATCTCCGTATCCTGCTCGTCTCACCCGACCTGATGGCGACCAGCCGTGTCGCCGCGCTCGGCCGCGAGCACGGCGCACGGGTGGAGACGCTGCGCAGCCTCGATGGCCCCGCACCCGACGGGCCCTGCGACGTCGTCCTGCTCGACCTCCAGGGCGTGCCGGGCGACGCCGCCGTCATCGTCAGCCGGCTCCGTTCGGTGGTGGGCGAGCCGCAGGGCGACGCACGGGGAGACTCCGCGCGGGCGACGCTCCCGCGACTCGTCGCCTTCGGTCCGCACGTCGCGCGGCAACGGCTCGACGATGCCGTCGCCGCGGGCGCCGACGAGGCGATCAGCCGGGGCGAACTCCTCGGGTCGTTTCCGGCGCTCGTCCGTCGCTGGCGCGGGTGAGGATCGTTCGTGCAGCCGCGGCGCGGGCGTCAGCCAGCCGTGCCCGGTTCGTCGAGCACGACCTCGTCGAGTTCCGTCCCGTCCACGTCCTGCCGCAGGAGCAGGTACCCGGCCGTGACGAGCGACCAGAAGTAGCCCCAGCCGAAGGACGACAAGAGCGTCTCGAGCCCGCGGTGCCAGAAGGCGATCGCCCGCATGCCCCAGGAGGCGTCGGCACCCCCCGCGAGCCCCGCGAGCACCTGCTCGGTGCGGGCGTGCCCCATGCCGAAACTCGCCGCCCATACCGCCAGCCCGCTCGTCGCATCGGCGAAGACACCCGCTGCCGCGAGCGCGGGCACGGCCACGACCACCGCCACCGCACCGTAGAACGCGACGTGCAGCGGCCGCTGGTAGAGGTACGAAAACGCCGTCGAGATCGCCTGGAAACTGTCACCGCGCTCGACACCGACGCACGCCACCATCAGCGGCCAGCCCGCCGCGACGCCGATGGCGAGGATCGCCAGCACCAGCGCGCCGGCGAGCACGAGCGGCCAGACCACACCGGCGATCGCGAGCCCCCATCCGGTGCGCATGAGCAGCCCCAGCACGGCGCCGGGCACGCTGAGCACCGCGATGCCGGCGAGCACGAAGAGCACGGAATTGAAGGCGGGGAGCCATTTGCGGGATCCGTAGAGCGTGGCGCCGACGACGCCGGGCGCCTCCTCACCCGACAGCGAGAGGCCCACCTGCCTGCTGATGGCGGTGCCGAAGATCGCCCAGACGAGAATGAACCAGCCGAGACGGAAGAGGGCGCCGGTCATCTCGGCGAAGCTCGCCGAGGCGCGAAAGGGCACCCCGAGGAGGCCGACCACGTCGGCCGCCGTGCGCGGCAGGAGCGTCGCGGCCCGCGCGAGCCAGGGCACCCCGCGGCGACTCGGGACGAGACCGGCCGACGGGAGGGAGGCGATGCCACCTGCGTCGGCGTCGGCCACCAGCGGACGCACCGCGCCGGGAACGCCGAGCTGATCCGCGATCGACCAGCCAGCCCACGCGGCCACGGCGCCGAAGGCCGCAAGCAGGATCACCGACGGCGAGAACGCCGCACCGGCCGCCCGCACGAGCAGCCACCAGGGCAACGCCTCGCTCCAGCGGATTTCGTGAACCACGCCCCCGGGCGGGACACTCCCGTTCATCGTCCTGTCGGTCGTCATGGTGCCCTCGATCCTGCACGCGCACACGGACCTGACGCCGGTCCCGATTCACGCGTGGCGACGGAGTATAGGGCACCCGATCCGATCGCGCAGGCGGGTCATTCGTCGTCCGCGGGATGCGCCGGGCCGCCCGTGCCCGTCTGCTCGTCGTCATCATCCTCGCCGGCGTGCCGGGGAAGCGGCACCTGGTAGGACTCGCCGAGCCACCGCCCCATGTCGATGACGCGGCACCGCTCGCTGCAGAAGGGCGCGGTCGTCGCGACGACCAGGTCGACCGCGGCCGAGCAGACCGGGCAGCGGGGCATCGCTCAGTCTCCCTGCGACGCCGGCTTGGACGAACCGCCCCCCGAGCCACCGCCGTCGGACGACGACCCGCCCTGCTTGCCCGCCGGCTTCGTATCCCCCCCGGAGTCGGCCGCCGCGCCCTTCTTGTACGACTCGCTGCGGTAGTCGGTCTTGTAGAAACCCGATCCCTTGAACACGAGCGCGGCACCGGCCCCGATGAGGCGACGCAGCTTCTTCTTCTTGCACGAGGGGCAGGTCTTTTTCGGATTCTCGGTCATCGGCTGGAACAGCTCGAAGGCGTGCCCACACCCGTCGCACACGTAGTCATACGTCGGCATCGATCACCCTCCCTTCGCCACGATCACCTGAGCCGGGCGGACCACGCGATCGTGCAGCGTGTACCCGCGGACCGCCGTGCCGACGACCGTGCCCGGCACGATCCCCGGCGCCGGCTGCTCGAGAATCGCGTCGTGCACCGTCGGGTCGAAGGCCGCACCATCGGTCTCGATCGCGCGGCAGCCGTGGTCGGCGAGCACCTTCTCGATCTGCTGGGCGGTCATGCGGAATCCCGCACGGAGGCTCTCCACGTCGTCGGTGCGGGCCGAAGCCTCGAGCGCCCGATGCACGTTGTCGAGCACGGGCAGCAGGTCACGGAGCAGGTCGACCTCGCGGTACCGCTGGGCCTCCTCGAACTCGCGTCGCGACCGCTTGCGGAAATTCTCCAGTTCCGCCTGGGTCCGCAGGAGCCGGTCCTGCGCCTCCCGCACCTGGTCGTCGGCCGACCCGTGTCCCGTCGCCGGCTCGTCCGCCGCGCCGGCATGGGGCATGTCGTCCGGATGATCCGCGCCGCTCACTCCTTCACCTCCTCGGTGCCCTCGCCCTCCCGACCCTGGAAATACTCGGCCAGCCGGCTGA
>DNLZ01000353.1:4618-8191 GCA_003488325.1 Planctomycetaceae bacterium | reverse complement strand
TCCGCCTGGGTCCGCAGGAGCCGGTCCTGCGCCTCCCGCACCTGGTCGTCGGCCGACCCGTGTCCCGTCGCCGGCTCGTCCGCCGCGCCGGCCTGGGGCATGTCGTCCGGATGATCCGCGCCGCTCACTCCTTCACCTCCTCGGTGCCCTCGCCCTCCCGACCCTGGAAATACTCGGCCAGCCGGCTGAAGAACGAGGATCGTTTGGGACTCACCGCCGCATGCTCCTCCGCGGCCAGTTCTCGCAGGAGCGACTCGGCCTTGGGTGAGAGCGTCTTCGGCACCTCGACGTGCACGTGCACGTGCAGGTCGCCGACGCCCCGGCCGCGCACCTCCGGCATGCCGAGCCCGCGCACGCGGATCACGTCACCGGCCTGCGTGCCCCGGGCGATCTCGAGGGGCCGCGGCCCGTCGAGGGTGGGCACGTCGATCGTGGCGCCGAGCGCCGCCTGGGAGAACGTCACCGGAATCTCGCAGTGGAGGTCGCGCCCCTCGCGGGTGAGGAACGGATGCGCCTCGATCTCGATGACGCAGTAGCAGTCTCCCGGCGGCCCGCCGTTGCCTCCCGGCTCCCCCTCGCCCGCGAGACGCACCCGCACGTCGCTGTCGACGCCGGCCGGGATCGTCACGCGCCGCTCCACCTGTTCCTCGGTGAAGCCCTCTCCACCACAGCCGGTGCACTTCTCGCGAATCACGGCCCCCGCGCCCCGACATGCCGGACAGGTGGTCTGCAGGCGAAACACGCCCGCCTGCTGGATCACCTGGCCCTGGCCGCCGCAGTAGTCGCACGGCTGCGGCTTCGTCCCGGACTTCGCGCCGCTGCCGTCGCACGCGGTGCACGGCTCGTGACGCCCGAAGGTGATCGTCCGATTCGTCCCGCGGGCTGCCTCGACGAGCGACAGCCGCACCTGGCAGAAGACGTCACGGCCCTTGCGTGCCCGAGGACCGCGCCGCCGGCCTCCCCCGAACGCCTCGCCGAAAATGCCGCCGCCGAAGAGGTCGCCGAACGCCTCGAAGACGTCGGAGATGTCGTTGAAGTCATGGCGACCACCTCCCTCGACCCCGGCGTGGCCGAACCGATCGTAGCGGGCGCGCAGATCGGTGTCGGAAAGCACCTCGTACGCCCGCGCGGCCTCCTTGAAGCTCGCGGCCGCCTCCGGATTGCCCGGATTCTTGTCCGGGTGAAAGCGGATCGCCAGTTTGCGGTAGGCGTCGGTGATCTGCGCGGCGGTCGCCCGCCGCTCGACCCCGAGCACCTCGTAGAAGTCACGCTGGCCGACCATGGGGTGACGTCACCTCCCACTGTGCCGTGTCCGTCACCCGTGGTCGCCCGGCCGCGGGGTGCCAAGGGACCCATCCAGCGCGATCTTCGGGGCGCCATCCATGGGCGGCCGCACGACGGCGGACGGCATCCAGCCGTCCGTCACCTCACGCTGCCCTCGATCTTCCGCTTCTTGGCGTCGTCCTTGTCGAGATTCGTGACGAGGGCCTCGGTGGTGAGCAGGAGGCCCGAGATGCTCGCCGCATTCGTGAGCGCCACCCGCACCACCTTGACCGGGTCGATGATCCCGGCCTTCAGCATGTCCACGTACTCGCCCTTGTTGGCGTCGAAGCCGACGTTGAGATCCTTCCCGGCCACCTCGTCGGCGACCACCGCGCCGTCGATGCCGCCGTTCTCCGCGATCTGCCGGATCGGAGCCTCGAGTGCGTGCAGCACGATGTCCACGCCGATCTTCTCGTCCCCCTTCGCCTGGCCCCGCGCCTTCTCGACGGCATCACGGCACCGCAGCAGGGCGACGCCGCCGCCCGGCACGATCCCTTCCTCGACCGCGGCGCGGGTCGCATGGAGGGCGTCCTCCACGCGGGCCTTCTTCTGCTTCATCTCGGCCTCGGTCCCGGCGCCGACCGACACGATCGCGACGCCGCCGGTGAGCTTCGCGAGCCGCTCCTGCAGCTTCTCGCGGTCGTACTCGCTCTCGGTGCCCTCGATCTGGTTGCGGATCTGGTGCACCCGGGCCTGCACCTCGGACTGCTTGCCGGCGCCCTCGACGATCGTCGTCTCCCCCTTGTCCACGGTCACGCTCTTGGCGCGACCGAGGTGCGAGAGGTCGAGGCTTTCGAGCTTCAGGCCGAGATCCTCGCTGATGAGCGTGCCGCCGGTGAGCGTGGCGATGTCGGCGAGCATCGCCTTGCGGCGATCACCGAAGCCCGGCGCCTTCGCCGCGCAGACGTTGAGCACGCCCCGCAGCTTGTTGACGACGAGCGCCGTCAGGGCGTCGCCGTCGACGTCCTCGGCGATGATCAGCAGCGGCTTGCCCGACTGCGCCACCTTCTCGAGGAGCGGCAGGAGGTCCCGCAGGTTCGAGATCTTCTTCTCGTGAATGAGGATCAGGGCGTCGTCGAGCTGGCACTCCATCTCGGCCGGCTTGTTGACGAAATACGGCGACACGAATCCCTTGTCGAACTGCATGCCGTCGACGAACCGCACGGTCGTCTCGGTCGTCTTGCCCTCCTCGACGGTGATCACGCCGTCCTTGCCCACCTTTTGCAGGGCCTCGGCGAGGAGGTCGCCGATCGCCCGGTCGTTGTTGGCGCTGATCGCACCGACCTGGGCGATCTCCTCGGGCCGCTCCACCTTGCGGGCCATCTCCATGAGCCGCTGCACGGCCGCCGCGACGCCCTTCTCGATGCCGCGCCGCACCGCGGTCGGGTTCGAGCCGGCGGCCACGTTTCGCGTGCCCTCGCGAAAGATCGCCCTGGCCAGCACCGTCGCCGTCGTGGTGCCGTCGCCCGCGAGGTCGCTCGTCTTCGACGCCACCTCGTTGACCAGCTTCGCGCCCATGTTCTCGAAGGCGTCCTCGAGGTCGACCTCCTTGCTCACCGTCACGCCGTCCTTCGTCACGGTCGGGCCACCGAACGACTTGTCGATGATGACGTTCCGCCCCGTGGGGCCCATCGTCACCGCCACCGCTCCGGCGAGTTTCTCGACGCCCTTGAGCAGCTTCGCACGGGCGCTGTCGTCGAACATGAGTTGCTTGGGCACGTCTGTCTCTCCGTAGGAAACGCGGGAAGGTCGTCGGGGAATGGAAGCGGTCGGCAGGATCCGGCACCACGCGCGTGGTGCGCCGGGTCACGCGGTCAGCTGAGCACCTTCGCGAGGATGTCGCTCTCGCGGAGGATCTTCACGTCGTGGCCGTCGACCTCGATGTCGCTGCCCGAATACTTGCCGTAGATCACCTCGTCGCCGACCGACACCGACAGCGGAGCCCGCTGGCCGCTCTCGAGCAGCTTGCCGGGGCCGAGCGCGACGACGTGGCCACGCTGCGGCTTCTCCTTGGCGGTGTCCGGCAGCACGATGCCTCCGGCGGTCCGCTCCTCGGCCTCGACGGGCTCGACGACGACACGATCCTCGAGCGGGCGAATCTTCAGGTTCTTCGCGGCCATCTGCAGGGTTCTCCGTGAGAGTGATCAGGGATTGTTTGTCAGGAACTTGCTGTCTTGAATCGAACGTTGTGGAGGAAACGGGGGACTCCGGCGCCGAGCAGCATCACATCATGCCGCCCATGCCACCCAT
>DNLZ01000353.1:437-4281 GCA_003488325.1 Planctomycetaceae bacterium | reverse complement strand
CCCATGCCACCGCCCATGCCGCCCATGCCACCACCCATGCCGTGGTCATGGTGGTCGCCGCCGGCCTCCTCCTCCTCCTTGGGGATCTCGGTGATGAGGGAGTCGGTCGTCAGCAACAGGGCGGCCACGCTCGCCGCGTTCTGCAGCGCCGTGCGCACGACCTTCGCCGGGTCGATGACCCCGGCGCTCACCAGGTCGCAGTACTCCCCCTTGTCGGCGTCGTAGCCCTCGTTCTTCCCCTTGAGGTGCCGCACGCGGTTCACCACCACCGAGCCGTCCACGCCGGCGTTGGACGCGATCGCCTCGAGGGGGTAATGGAGGGCGTTTTTCACGATCGTGGCGCCGAGCCGCTCATCGCCTTCGAGATCGAGGCCTGCGACCGCCTTCTCGCTGCGGACGAGGGCGACACCGCCGCCCGGCACGATCCCCTCGGCAAGGGCCGCCTGCACGGCGCTCTTCGCGTCGTCGATGAGGGCCTTCCGCTCCTTCATCTCCGTCTCGGTCGCCGCTCCCACGTTGATCTGCGCGACGCCGCCGGCGAGCTTGGCCAGCCGTTCCTGGAGCTTCTCGCGGTCGTAGTCGCTCGTCGTCTTCTCGATCTCGTCGCGGATCTGCCGGACGCGACCGTCGATCGCGTCCTTCGATCCCGCTCCGCTCACGATCGTCGTGTTTTCGGCCTCGATGATCACCTTCTTCGCGCGACCGAGGTCGGTGACCTTCACCGAATCGAGCTGGATCCCGAGATCCTTGAAGATCGCCTGGCCGCCGGTGAGCACCGCGATGTCACCGAGCATCGCCTTGCGACGGTCGCCGTAGCCCGGCGCCTTCACCGCCACCGAGTGGACGATCCCCCGCAGCTTGTTCACGACGAGCGTCGCCAGGGCCTCGCCCTCGACGTCCTCGGCGATGATCACGAGCGGCTTGCCCGACTTGCTGATCGCCTCGAGAAGGGGCACGAGGTTCTTCGCGCTCGAAATCTTCTCCTCGTACACGAGGATGTAGGCGTTCTCGAGCTCGCACACCTGTGCCTCGGGATCGGTCACGAAGTGCGGCGAGAGGTAGCCGCGGTCGAACTGCATTCCCTCGACCACGTCCACGGTCGTCTCGGCCTGCTTGCCCTCCTCGACCGTGATCACGCCGTCCTTGCCCACCTTGAGGAACGCCTCGGACAGGACGTTGCCGATCGTCGGGTCGTTGTTGCCCGCGATCGTCGCGATCTGCATCAGTTCCTTCTTGTTCTTCTCGTTGATGCTCGTCGCCATCGAGAGGATCGCCTTCGAGGCGGCCTCGACGGCCTTGTGGATGCCGCGCGACAGGGCCATCGGGTCGGCTCCGGCCGCGATCATCTTGATCCCCTCGCGGAAGATCGCCTCGGCGAGCACCGTCGCCGTCGTCGTGCCGTCACCGGCCACGTCGTTCGTCTTGCTCGCGGCCTCCTTGACGAGCTGGGCACCGAGATTCTCGTACGGATCCTCGAGGTCGATGTCCTCGGCCACGGTCACGCCGTCCTTGGTGACCTTGGGCGAACCCCAGCCCTTGTCGAGCACCGCGTTGCGGCCCCGCGGCCCGAGCGTGCTTTTGACGGCCCGCGCCAGCTTCGACACGCCCGCGAGCAGCGGCTGGCGGGCCTCGTCCTCGAACACCATCTGTTTCGCCACGAGTTTCTCCTTCACAACGCGGGACGGGCCAATGCGGGGCACCGCCTGACCGTGCCGGCCGCCGGGCGACGGACGTCGCTCGACGAACGGGCTGGTGTTTTGACAGGCGGCCTATGAACTGCCGACGCTAGAAGCAACCGGCGTGCCACGGACGCCGCGGATGTCGGAGAAGCGGTTTTCCCTTGAAAAAACCGCTCCGATTCCGACCGAGCGCCCTGCCGCCACCGCATGAATGCCGAATTGGCAGGGCGTGCGGTGACGGGACATGGCGGTCAGGGGGTCCAATCGATCGAGCCTTCGAGCCCTCGCGAGAAGGCGGCGAGCAGATCCGCCGCACGATCGGCGTCGTCGAGCGACACGGTCTCGACGGCCGAATGCATGTAGCGGTTCGGGATGCTCACGAGCCCCGTGGCGACGCCGGATCGGGTGGTCTGGAGGACGTTGGCGTCGGTGGGCGTGGCCCGCCCGCTCGCGGCCAGTTGGACTGCGATCTCACGTGCCTGCGCGGCCTGGAGCAGCCTGTCCACGACGCGCGGGCTCATGTTCGGCCCCCGGTAGACCACCGGACCCCGGCCGAGCACGACGTCTCCCTCGCTCTTCTTGTCGATCGTGGGGCAGTCCGTGGCATGCGTGACGTCCACGGCGATGGCGACGTGCGGGTCCACCGCGTGTGCGGCGGTCTGCGCACCCCGCAGCCCGATCTCCTCCTGCACGGTGCTCGCCACATAGAGGGCACAGGGGAGCGGACCTGCGGCCTTGGCCCGCCGAAACGCCTCGAGCACGACCCAGAGCCCGATCTTGTCGTCCATGGCGACGGCGCTGGCGAGCCCGTGCCGCAGCTCCTGCATCCGTAATTCCAGTGTCACGCAGTCGCCCACGCGCACCACGCTCTCGACGTCGGCCTTGTCGGTGGCGCCGATGTCGATCCACAGATCCTTCATCTTCGGGACCTGCTTGCGCTCCTCCTCCGTGAGCAGGTGAATCGGCTTTCGCGACATGACGCCCGCCACCGGTCCGGCGGTGCCCCAGATCGTGACCCGCGCGCCGACGAGCTGAATCGGATCCCAGCCGCCGATCGGCTGGACCGAGATGAACCCGTCGGCATCGACATGCTGGACGATCAAGCCGATCTGATCGCAGTGACCTGCCAACAGCATGCGGGTGGAGCCGCCCACGTTCGCCGCACCGATGACGTTGCCGTGCGCGTCGGTCCTGACCTCATCGGCACAGGCGGTGAGATACTCGCGGACGATCGCCTGGATCGGCTGCTCGTAGCCGGACGGGCTGGGCGTGTGGAGGAGGCGGGAGAGAAACTCGCGTGCGGCGGCATCCACGGGGACGGGCTCCTGGGAGAACGGTCGGTGACGAGCCACCGTTGTACGCGAAAGCGTGCCGGTGCGCGATGCCCGTCGTGCTCATCACGCGACCGACGGTCCGAGCCGATAGCCCGCGGCGAGCGTCGTGAACGCCCGCGTGGAGGTGCTCGCATCGAAGGACTCGCCGAGTTCCTCGGCGAGGATCCCGCCGACCGCCTCGGCGGCGGCGACCGCGCCGGCCGCGTCGAGAAACAACTGCCGCGACCGTCGCGCGAGCACGTCCTCGACGGTGCGCGCGAACTCGTGCCGGGCGGCGAACCGGACCATCGCCTCGGTGAGCCCGGCGACAATCGTTCGATCCGCACCGGGCAGGGTGGCGACCACGGCGGCCTCGGTGCCGTAGAGATGCAGTCCCGGCGGAGCCGTCAGCGGCACCAGCGATCCGCTCCGCGTCGGCGCGCCGACGAGCCGCAGGTGGCGGGTCACGCCGGCGGGCCGCGTCGGGAGAAGGTCGGCCCGCATGCAGGTGGCGAGCACGTCCTCCGCCATCGCGCGGTACGTCGTCCACTTGCCTCCGGTCACGGTCACGAGGCCGTGCGGTGACACGACGATGGCGTGCTCGCGCGACACCGCCTTCGTGTCACGGACGGCGCCGGCCGGCTTCACGAGCGGCCGCAATCCCGCCCAGGCGGATCGCACGTCCCCCCGCGTGGGAGGCCGCGCGAGGTGGCGGCCGGCCTCGCGCAGAATGAAGTCGATCTCGTCGTCGAACGGCCGCGGATCGAGCGGGCGGTCGGCGCGGGGCGTGTCGGTCGTGCCGAGAATCACCCTTCCCAGCCAGGGCACGGCGAAGAGCACGCGCCCGTCGGC
>DNLZ01000353.1:0-125 GCA_003488325.1 Planctomycetaceae bacterium | reverse complement strand
CCGTCGGCCGTGCGCGGCACGAGCATGGCGACGTCGGACGGAAAGAAGGCGCGATCGACGACGAGATGGGCGCCCTGGCTCGGCGCGAGCATGTCGGCGGCCGCGACCGTGTCGAGCCGTCGCAG
>DNLZ01000002.1:5720-5916 GCA_003488325.1 Planctomycetaceae bacterium | reverse complement strand
CCCCACCAAGCCCGAATCCCCCGCTGTTCGCGGAATCCCCTCGCTTGTCCAACCCTTTGCTTCCCCGCCGTCGGCCCGCATCGCGTCGTACGACCGATGCACCCGCGGCGGATCAAGGGCCGCGAGGCGCGTCAGGTCGCCTGACCGCCGGGAGGCAGGAGCGCGTCGATCTTCGCCGCGAGGATGAAGTCGTTCT
>DNLZ01000002.1:5111-5368 GCA_003488325.1 Planctomycetaceae bacterium | reverse complement strand
GCGGTGCGATAGCCCTCGAGGTGGAGGTCGGGGTGGTGCCCCTCGCGTTCGGCGAGGGCGGCGACGTTGTTGAGAAACCGGATCGCGCCGCGGAAATCGCGGAACGTCAGGTCTCGGCGGATGCGCGTGGCGTCGTGCGTGAGCCGCCATCCGGGCAGCGTCGCGACCTGCTCGGCCGCCTGCTCGGCGGTGTACCGGGGCACGCCCCCCTCACAGGGCACGCAGGTCTTCGCGGTCAGTTCAGCGGCTGGGAGGGG
>DNLZ01000002.1:1405-4811 GCA_003488325.1 Planctomycetaceae bacterium | reverse complement strand
CAGCGGCTGGGAGGGGGGGCATGGAGACCTATGGGTGGCTTGCACGTGGATGGAATTGGACCAGCGGCCGGTCAACGCGGGACGATGCCTCGCCCCTGCACGACGAGCAGCCTGCGATTCGCCGCAACTGCATGATAAACCTCCGTTCCGCCGCCCGGCCAGTCAATTTCCAACGTATCCAAGTGGGAAGCCGCGCCGAGGCCGAAGTGCAGACGGGAGCCGAAGTGCCCCTGATAGCCCCGTCCTGCGTGGACCTGCCGCGTGGCCGTGCGGCCTGCGGCGGTCACGCGCACCGTGGCTCCAATGCCGCTGCGATTCGCCCGTGTTCCTCTCAATTCGACATCGATCCAGGCCGCTCCCGCGGGCCGCCCGTTGCTGAGAAGCGTCGGACGTTCGCGCGAGTTGAGCACGACCACGTCCACGTCGCCGTCGTTGTCCAGATCGTCGAACGCGGCCCCACGTCCGGAGTGGCGGCGACGAAGTCCGTCTCCAGCAGACCCGGTCACATTCACGAAGTGACCCGCACCCTCGTTCCGGAGCAACGAGTTTTCACAGCGATAGCACGCGTCGGGATCGATCGCTTCGGCCGTATCGTCCGTATGCCCGTTGACGATGAAGATGTCGCACCAGCTGTCGTCATCGAAATCGACGAAGCCGCACCCCCACTTCACCTGGCTGACGGTACCCCCACTGACGCCGCTCGTGGCTGTGGCATCCTCGTAGAGTGCACCGCCAAGCCCACGATACAGCACCGGCAACTGTCCGCGATACGTCGTGACAAGGAAGTCGAGCTCCCCATCGCCGTCGCAGTCGGCGCAATCCACACCCATCCCCGCGTTCTCGTCACCGAATGCGTTGTAGGCGAGTCCGCTCGCCAGGCCCATCTCACGGAACCGTCCGGCTCCATCGTTCACCCACAGCATATTTGGGTCGACATCGTTCACGACCAGGATGTCCGCGTCGCCATCCCGATCGACATCGGCCGAGATGCAGCCCATCGCCCGTGCGGCACAGGTATCGATGCCTGACTCGCCACTCACGTCACTGAAGGTGCCGTCGCCCTCGTTGCGATAGAGCTGATCCGGCACTCCGGGGAAATCTCGTGGCGATGGATAGGTGGGGATGCCATCGACCGCGCGTTCATGACGCACGGCCGGGTCGAAGGCGAGGTAATTCCCTACGTACAGATCGAGGTCTCCATCGCCGTCGATGTCGACGAAACAGGCACCCGCACCGACGAGGTCACCACCGGACACGCCTGCCGAGGCCGTCGCGTCCATGAATGTGCCGTCGCCCATGTTGACCATGAGCGTGTTGGGGCCGTGATTGTTGAGGTACACATCGGGGAAGCCTTCCTCGTCACAGTCCCCGACCGCCACGCCGAGGCCGAAGCCTCGGTCATCGAGTCCGCTCGACGACGAGCAATCGGCGAACCGCCAGTCACCGAGGTTCCGATAGAGCGCATTGGTTGGCGGCGTCGGGAGCATGGTTCCGGGGAGGGCCGCACCGTTCAGGAAATACACGTCGACGAGGCCATCGAGGTCGTAGTCGAACGTGGCAAGACCTGCACTCATCGCCTCGACGATGTACCGCCGGCCGCTGCTCCCATCCGTATGCACGAAGGCGATGCCGGACCGCGCGGTCGCGTCCTCGAGGCGAATCATCTCGTCGCGGTGCGAACCGCGCCCACAGCCCGCCGCGACCAAGCAACAGGCCATCCACGCGACCGCGACGATGCGTCTCATCGTGGCACCCCCGTCGCCATGGACACGCCTGGAAGAGGCTCGACGACCGTCACGACACGATCACAGGAGACGGTCTCGATCACCGTGGTCTCGCCTCCGAGCCATTTGACCTCGAGCCTCACCTCGCGAGGCGCGTCCCCGAGGCCGAAATGGAGTCGCCGGCCGAAATGACCCTGATATCCGCGGCCATTGAGAACCTCGGCGAACCACCTGCGGCCCGCCGCCTCCACCCACACCTTCGCGCCGATCGCGTCACGGCTCCCGCGTGTGCCAATCAGCAGCACGCCGAGCCATCGGCCCGCGTGCGCGCTGACGTTCCGCAGCACCGTCGGCCGATCGCGAGCATTCAGGACGACGACGTCCATGCGCCCGTCGTCGTCGAGGTCGTCGAACGCCGCCCCCCGACTGCTGGCAACCGCGTCGAGGCCGGCCGGCTCGGGCGGTACCTCGCGAAATCGACCGGCCGCATTCCACAACAGGTGATCGCGCACCCGATATGCAGTCGGGCGACCCGGCGAGTCGACCGAGTCCTGCAGATGTCCGCACGCGTAGTACAGATCGCGCCAGCCGTCATTGTCGAAATCGATCAATCCCACGCCCCATGTCACGTGCGGCACGAGCCCGTTCCCGGCACCGGTCGCGGAGGTCACATCCTCGAAGAATCCCCCGTCGTTACGAAACAGTACCGGACTCTCCCCTTCGTAGGTCGTCACCACGCAGTCGGTCTGCCCATCGCCGTCGTAGTCACCTGCATCGACCCCCATGCTGCCGAGTTCATCGCCGGTGCCGTTGAAGGCACATCCGGCCTTCATGCCGACCTCCGTGAAGTGGCCACGGCCGTCGTTCTGCAAGAGGAAGTTTCGGTGCACGTCGTTGAGCACGAAGAGATCGGCGTCGCCATCTCCATCGAAATCCGCCGCTACGACGCCCATGCCGGAGCCGGGGTGCGCGGCAACGCCCGACGTCTCGCTCCCATCCCAAAACGATCCGTCCCCGTCATTGAGAAAAAGCTGGTGTGTGTCCATGGGATAGGAACGCGGACCCGCGTAGCGATCGATGCCGTCCTCCCGTATCACGACATGTTCGGCGAATGTGAACCGCACGTAGTTCGCCACGAACAAATCGAGGTCGCCATCGGCGTCCACATCGACGAAGGTCACGCCCGCGCCCAGTTTGTGCCCCCGGCCGACGCCAGCTTCGTCGGTAACGTCCGCGAACGTGCCGTCTCCGAGATTGCGGAACAGTCGGTTCGGACCGAACCGACTGAGATAGAGATCCTGAAATCCGTCGTTGTCGTAATCGGCTGCGGTCATTCCCACCGTAAAGCCGTCGTCATCCACGCCGGCCGCCGCCGCCACGTCCTCGAAGCGAAAGCCGCCGAGGTTGCGGGCGAGCGCGTCACGAGGCCACTCGGACGACGCGGCCCCCGGCAGGTCGGCGCCATTGCCGAGGAACACGTCGATCCGGCCATCCCCGTCGTAGTCGAACGTTGCGACGCCGCTCGTGACCGTTTCGACGATGTACCGCCGGCCGGAGTGTCCGTCCGCGTGGACGAACCCAACACCCCAATCCTCCGACCGATCGGCAAATCGGATCATGTGATCCGGCCCACCAACTGGGCTCGACGCCGGCCGCTGACCGCACCCGCATGTCAACAACGA
>DNLZ01000002.1:0-1028 GCA_003488325.1 Planctomycetaceae bacterium | reverse complement strand
CTCAATCGCCCCTTGCACGGAGACGAACTGTGAAGATAGACTCGAAAAAGAAAGTCCGGGGTGGGGATGTTCCAGCGATAACGATCTGCGCCCGGTCGCACATGCTCGTTTCGATCATCCTTATTCGTCATTGAGGTAGTCATGTCGACACACTCGCATGATCCGGCTCGCTCCAGTACCCCCCGGGCATTCACGCTCGTCGAACTACTCGTGGTGATCGCGATCATCGCGGTTCTCATCGGTCTTCTGCTCCCGGCCGTTCAGGCCGCTCGCGAGTCGGCTCGACGCTCCAACTGCACCAATAATCTCAAGCAGTTCGGCCTGGCTGCGATGAACTACCACGAGGCAAGGCAACGATTCCCGTCAATGACGAACTCTCCACCAACCGAGGGCGGCGCGGTGCCCTTCAGCCCCACCAACGGCTGGCGCTCGTACAGCGCCCACGCGCTGCTTACTTCGTATATGGAAGAGCAGCTGGTCAGCGACATGGTCGCTGATTCGATCGTACGAAATCTTCGCGCATGCGAGGACGGCGCGAATTCGATGGAAGGTGCCTATCCGCAGATACAGACCGCTCGAATTGCCGGCTTCGTCTGTCCATCGGACAGCGAGACTTTTGGGCCTCAATATACGAACTACGCCGTTTGCGCGGGTGCAACGAAGCTTTCCAACACAGGGGCGGCCTCCGAGAGGAACGGTGTCTTCAACTCACCGTCGTTCGTGAAGATCGGAGACATCACCGACGGCACCTCGAAGACGCTTCTCGCCTCTGAAATCCTCACTGCCCAGAGCGGCAGCGGCGCCGGCACGGGCAACAAGAAAGATCTGGCGCGCGTCCGGGAGGGTAGTTCCGTGGGTGGGAGTGTGGCCAATTCCTATCCCGCCATCACGGAAGCAAGCATGGATTCCGCAGGCGCCGCCTGCCGCGCCATTACGTCGATCAACGGCAACCCCGTCGGACATCGCTGGTACAAGGGCCAATACGGTCGTACCGCGTTCAATACGCTCCTCAAACCCAATTCCCCCTA
>DNLZ01000083.1:5047-6023 GCA_003488325.1 Planctomycetaceae bacterium | reverse complement strand
CGCGAGGTGTCGCTCGCGCTCGACGCGTTCGCCGAGTCGCCGCTGGCCGTCCCGGTGCCCCGCAAACGGGTCTCGAGCTCCCCACGCGATGCGTTCCTGCATCTGGTGGCCATGGTGTCGCTGTACAACGCGGCATTCGCCGTCGGCGCCGTGCTCTTCGTGCTCATCGCCCGCTGGCTCCCACTGCCGCTCGACCGCGAGTTCGCAGGAAAGTCGACACTCCGCTGGGCCGTCGCCACGCTCATCGTGTCGCTGCCGATCCTGTTCCTCGTCCACCGCACGATCGCCCGCGACGTGCTCCGGAATCCGATCGCGAGGCTGACCCCCGTCTACCGGCTTCTCGCCTACCTCACGCTGCTCGTGACGGCGCTCGTCATGGCAGGCGACCTTGTCTGCGTGGTGATCTGGTTCCTCCAGGGTGACGCCACGCTGCGGTTCCTCTTGCGTGCGGCGGTGGTGCTGCTCATCGCAGGCGGCGTCTATCTCTGGTATGCGAGCGATCTACGACGGGAGGAGTCACTGACCGGGACCGCGGGACGGTCGCTTCCTCCACCGCCTTCCTGGCGAGCCTCGCTTGGCCGCTGTGGTGCCGCGGTATCCCTGGCGTGCCTCGTGACGGCCCTCGTGCTCCTCGGCAATCCGCTCGAGGCCCGGCGACTCCGGCTCGACGAGCAGCGGGTGAACGATTTGCGATCGATTCAGCGGGCGATCGAGAACTACCATGCACGGCACAGCGAGCTGCCTGAAACGCTCGGCGAACTGCAGTCCGACCCTGGCACGTTCGTGGGGAACCTCGTCGATCCGGTCACCGGCATTCCCTACGCCTATCGGGTGACGGCCGAGCGGACCTACGAGCTGACCGCCGCGTTCGACCGGTCCTCGCCGCCCGAAAAAGAACAGGCGCCCTGGAACCAGGACGGCTTCTTCAGCCACGGTCCTGGTGAGAAGACGTTCACGATCACCGTCCCGGGCCAGT
>DNLZ01000083.1:4552-4674 GCA_003488325.1 Planctomycetaceae bacterium | reverse complement strand
CCACGACCGGACACGAAGGTGCGATTGAATACGCCTCCAAAGCCGAAGACGCTCGCTCCCGTCGCGGTTGCGATGGCGGTGGGTGCCGCCGTAACCTGTTGAAGGTGAATGTGGGGTCGGAG
>DNLZ01000083.1:0-4178 GCA_003488325.1 Planctomycetaceae bacterium | reverse complement strand
CTGACCACTCGCGGTGCAGGTGGAGCGGCCCGGTGCTCGCGACGGACGGTACTGCGAGCCTCTGCCAGCGCGGCCGCCGGGCTGGGGCTTGCGGGGATCGGTCCTCCCGGAATGGTCTCCTCCGCAACCGCGCAGGCGGGGGGTGAGAGCGGTGGTGCCGCGAAGTCCACGATCCTCTTCTTCCTCTGCGGCGGCGCGTCACACATCGACATGTGGGACATGAAGCCGGCCGCGCCCGGAGAGTTTCGCGGTGAATTCCGCCCGATCGCGACCTCGGCCGATGGGGTCACGATCTGCGAGCACATGCCGCAGCTGGCCCGGCAGGCCCACCACCTCGCCCTCGTCCATGGCGTCACCGACGGCGGCCGCGCCACCGGTGACCACCACGCCGGCTACTACTACAACCTCACCGGCCATGCCCCCGACCTGACGTTCCGCACGCAGGGCAACGACCGCCGACCGCTGCCCGGCGACTGGCCATCGATGGCGTGCGTCGCGGGAATGAAGCGGCCGCGGCACCCCGTGCTGCCCCAGACCTTCACGCTTCCCTACCACCCGAGCCGCCCGCCCTACACCCGGCCCGGACAGTTCGCCGGGCGGCTGGGCCGCGAGCACGATCCGTTTCTCCTGCAGGGCTCGTTCGCCGAGCCGATGGCTTTCACCGTGCCCGACCTCGTGGTCGAAGCCGACGCAGTCCGCCGCCTCGAAGACCGGCGGCAGCTGCTCACCGACCTGGATGGCCTGCGCCGTGGTCTCGACGACGAGGCGTCGGTGGGCGCCTACACGCGACAGCAACAGCGCGCATTCGAACTGCTCGCCGCCGCCGGCACGGCCGGCGCCTTCGATATCGCCGCAGAGCCGGCACACGTGCGTGACCGGTACGGTGCGACGCTCAACGGCACGAGCCTGCTCATGGCGCGGCGTCTCGTCGAGGCCGGCGTGCCGTTCATCACCGTCTTCTGGTCGGAGTATGACGAGGTCGTCGCCAAGAAGTGCGCCAGCGGTGGTGGCTGGGACACGCACGCCAACAACTTCGCGTGCCTCCGGGAGAACCTCCTGCCCGAGTTCGACCGCGTCTTTTCGGCGCTGGTCGAAGACCTGCACGACCACGGCCTCCTCGACTCGACGCTCCTGCTGGTCACCAGCGAGATGGGCCGCAAGCCGCGCATCGGCGACCCGCGTTCGGGAGGACCACGCGGGGCGGGCCGCGACCACTGGACGGCGTGCATGAGCGTCGTGCTCGCCGGCGGCGGCATCCGTGGCGGCACTGTCCATGGTGCCACCGACGCACGGGCCGAATACCCGGCGGGGCCCGGCGTCGACCCGGCCGACGTCGCCCGCACCGTCTACGCCGCGATGGGAATCCGCGACCTGTGGGCCACCGACCCGCTCGGCCGCCCCTACGAGCTGCTCGACGGCGGCAGGCCGCTGCCGATCCTCGGCTGACCACGCCGCCGCGCGCCACCTCCATGGGACCCTGCCGCACGTGAACGTCTTCCATGGCTGCATGCCCGCACTCATGACCCCATGCAGTGCAGACGGCGAACCGTTGTTCGACGTCCTCGTCGCCACGGCGAGCGAGCTGATCGCCACCGGCATGTCCGCCGTCGTGTACTGCGGCTCGATGGGCGACTGGCCACTCTTGACCGACGAGGAGCGTCAGGAAGGGGTGGCACGGCTCGTGCAGGCGGGTCTTCCCGTCGTCGTCGGCACGGGCGCACAGAACCCCCGGCTCGCCGCCTCCCATGCGGCACACGCCCGCCGGGTCGGGGCGGCCGGACTGATGGTGATCCCGAGGGTCCTCTCCCGCGGTGCCTCGCCCACGGCCCAGCGGCATCACTTCGCGGGCATCCTTCGCGCCGCGGACGGGCTGCCGGCGGTCATCTACAACAGTCCCGCGTACGGGTTCGAGACACGGGCCGAGCTGTTCTTCGATTTGCGTCGGGAGTTCCCGAATCTCGTCGGCTTCAAGGAGTTCGGCGGGGCGGACGCCCTGACGTACGCGGCCGAGCAGATCACCAGCGGCGATCCAGGGCTCTCGCTGATGGTCGGCGTCGACACGCAGGTCTTCCACGGCATCGTGCGGTGCGGTGCGGTCGGGGCGATCACCGGCGTGGGCAACGCCCTGCCCCGCCCCGTGCTGCGGCTCGTGGAGCTCTGCCGCCTCGCGGCACGTGGCGACCACGCCGCTCGCTCGTTGGCGGCCGAACTCGATGCCGCCCTGGCGGTCCTCTCCAAGTACGACGAAGGTCCCGACCTCGTGCTCTACTACAAGCGGTTGATGGTGCTCGAAGGCCACTCTGCATACGCCTGTCACTTCGATCCCACCGATGCCCTGAACGCGAGTCAGGCCGCCTTTCTCGAGCAGCAGTGGGCACAGTTCCGATCCTGGTGGGATGCCTGGCCCGGCAGGAGGTGACCGTGTCGCGTTCGTCCGGCCCGGGAATCCGCGCATGATCGTCAGCATCTTCAACGACGTGATCGGCCCGGTGATGCGCGGGCCCTCGAGTTCGCACTGCGCCGCGGCCCTGCGGATCGGCCGACTCGCCCGCGACCTCGTCGGCGGCACCCCCGAGGAGGTGCTCGTCGAGTTCGACCGCGCGGGCTCACTGCCGACCACGCACGACACCCAAGGCTCCGACATGGGGCTCTGCGGCGGCCTGCTCGGCTGGGATGCGGCCGATCCACGGCTGCCCGGTTCGGCGGAGTCGTTGGCGACCGAGGGTGCGAGCCTTCGGTTCGAGACGGTGGATGTCGGAGATCCTCATCCGAACACCTACCGGCTGCACCTCGGGCGAGCCGGCCAGACGCACTCGCTACGTGCCATTTCCACCGGTGGCGGGATGATCGAGGTGATCGACATCGATGGCTGGGGCCTGTCGCTCCATGGCGACTGCCACGAGACGCTTCTGGTGGTGACCGGCGACGCGGCGAGGCCTCGCGCCGAAGGCATCAAGGTCCACCTCGAATCGGTCGCCGCCGTCGATCATGCCGAGATCCTCGAGAACGCCTCGGGCTGCCTCGTGCGGGCACGCTCGCAGGCGATGCTCGGCGATGCGGCCGTCGCGGCGCTCGGACCAGGCATACGGAGGGTGCACCGGCTCGCCCCGGTTCTCCCCGTGCGCACCCCCAGGGATGTACGGGTGCCGTTCGCTTCCTGCGCGGAGCTCCTCGCCGAGGATGCAGGTCGCGGCGTGCCGCTGTGGCAGCACGCGGTCGCGTACGAGATGCAGCGCGGAGGTCTCGGGGACCGCGAGGTGACCGCGATGATGGTCGACATCGTGCGGATCCTCCGGCGGTCGATTGCGGAGGGCATCGCGGGCACGTCGTACGACGACCGCGTGCTTCCAGCCCAGGCCCCGGGATTCGCTCGGGCGATGGCCGCCGGCCGGCTCGTGGGCGATGCCGTCCTCAACAAGATCGTGCTGGCGACGACCGCGCTGATGGAGGTGAAAAGCTCCATGGGCGTGATCGTGGCCGCCCCCACCGCGGGTGCCTGCGCGGCCCTGCCCGCCGCCGTGATCACGCTCGCGGAGGAGATGCACCTCGACGAGGAGGCGATGGCCAGGGCGCTTCTCGCCGCGGGACTCGTGGGCGTGTTCATCGCCACGCCGTGGTCGTTTGCGGCGGAAGTCGGTGGCTGCCAGGCCGAGGGCGGGTCGGCCGCCGCGATGGCGGCGGCGGCGATCGTCACGCTGGCCGAGGGTTCGCTCACGCAGTCGCTCGCGGCGGCTTCGATGGCCTTCCAGAGCATGATCGGCCTGATCTGCGACCCGGTGGGCAACCGGGTCGAGGTGCCCTGCCTCGGGAAGAACGTGATGGCGGCTGCCAATGCGTTGTGCTGCGCCAACATGGCGCTGGCGGGCTTCGATGCCGTGATCCCGTTCGACGAGGTGGTGGCCACGGCCAGCCGCGTGGCCGGGCAGATGCCGCGGGAACTGCGCTGCACCGCCCTCGGCGGCCTGTCGATCACCCCCACGTCGCTGGCGCTCGAAGAACGGCTGGCGCAGCGCCGCCTCGAGCGCTGCGGCACGGGCGGGTGCGGCTGCCACGGCTCGACGTGAGGAGATCGCCAGCCAGTGGACATCCGCAGCCGCCCAGTCGTACGAGCCGCCCTTGTCGCAGCCGCCTGCGCGTTTCTCGGGACCGGCCTGATGGCCACCGCCGTGGCCGACACG
>DNLZ01000271.1 GCA_003488325.1 Planctomycetaceae bacterium | reverse complement strand
TCACGTCACGGGCGACTGCGGGTCTCGAGCACGAACCGCAGGAGGTCGTCGAACTCCTGGCGATTCTCGAGCATGCGCACGAGCCCCGCCGGCATGATCGAGACGGGCGACTCCGACACCTCGTCGATCGCCTCCTTGGCGATACGGATCGGTTCGGGCTGCACGGGGTTGCGGAGCACGACCTCGCCGTCGTTCTCCTCCACCTTCATCCCGATCCGCTGCTTGCCGTCATCCGTCACCACGACGAGCTGCACGTATTCCTTCTCGATCCGCTTCGACGGCGCCAGAATCGACTCCACGAGCTCGACATCCGCGAGCTTCGTTGGAAGTTCGGCGAGGTTCGGGCCGAGCCGCTGCACGCCCGCGGGCGGCTGATGGCAGGCGGCACAGGTCGTGCGGGCGTCGAGGAACACCTTCCGGCCGCGCTCCACGTCGCCCCGCTCCCGGGCGAGCCGGGCGAGCTCCCGCGGATCGGCGGCGACGAGCTCCGCCTCGAGTGCCGTGTTCATCACGAGGGGCGTGGCGTGCTGGGCGCTGGCGGCGACGAGATCCGGCTCGAGCGGATGCGCCGCGAGCAGGTCGTCAGGGCTCCAGAACGTCGAGCGCGACGCCGTCTCCTGCCGCACCTTCTTCACGAGATCGGGGCTCGTGGCGGAGGCTCGGTTGCCCCACGTGTTGCGCACGAACGTCATCACCGCGGCCACCTCGTCGTCCTTGAGGATCGCCCGAAACGCCGTCATGGGCGGCACGCCACGCGCCGGGTCGTAGGTCTGGCCGTTGACCGTCATGGGCCCCCACAGGCCGTGAAGCACCATCTTCGCGAGCCGCTCCTCGCTGCCGAGGACCCACGGACTCCCGACGAGCGTCGGATAGATCACGCCGAGCCCCTTGCCGTGGGCCTGATGGCAGGTCATGCAGTGGGCCTCGCGCTGGTAGATCGCCGCGCCCGTCTCGTAGGCCTTGAGGTCGGCGCCCGTGAGGTGAGCCGGCGGCACGAAGGTGACGAATTCCCGCTCGGGCTCGGAGAGAAACCCGCCCGCGCCGGTCTGATCGACGTCGTACCAGAAGTGCTTCACCGTGGCGGCGGCGATCGCCGCGTGCGGCACCTTCGAGGCGAGCAGTTTCTCGAGCAGGGCATCGTCACGCACGCCATGCTGCTGGTGCAGCCACAGGGCCTCGAGCAGGTGATGGGCCTCCGCCTCGTCGTCCGGCTCGAGGTCGCGCATCCACCGCTTCGTGGCCGCGATCACGTCCTTCGTCGGGCGGCCGGCCAATTCGACCCGCGTGCGGTGGCGGACGCCGTCGATCGGAGACTTCAGGTTCTCGAGGAGCGCCTCGATCGACTGCCCGTGGATGGCGACCGGCTGTTGCAGCGGGCGGCCCGTGGCCGTGAGCCGGAAGATCCGGCCGTGCGTGTGGTCGCGGTTGGGGTCACGGATGTTGTGCTGCATGTGGCCGATGATCACGTTGTGCCAATCGGCCACGTAGAGCGCGCCGTCGGCACCCACGATCGCGTCGGTCGGCCGGAAGTTGCGGTCCTCGCTCTCGAGCAGCGGCCGCACCGGCGTGCCCCACACCTCGCCCGGCTTCCGGCCCGAGTCGTCGCCGTCGCGGTCGAGGTCGTACTGCTTCACTCCCAGGAAGCCGATCGTGTTGCAGATCAGGAAGTCCTGCTGCATGTCGTCGGGGAAGTGGGCCGAGGAGATGATCTCGTCGGCGGCCACCGGGCGAAACTCCTTCTCGAGGAGCTTGAACATCTTGAAGCCCTTCCCCTCGGGCCGCACCTGGAACGAATTGCCGCCCGTGCCGTCGTTGGCGTAGCAGTAGCCCCACCGGTCGAACGCCGTGCCGTGCGGGTTGGGGGAGTTGCCGGCGTGCGGCGTGATGGAGAACCGCCGGGGATCGAACCGGTACATGCCGGACGCGCCGATCGAGAGGTTTTTGGCCCACGGCGTCTCATGGTTGTGCACGAGGAAGATGCCGCTCTGCCAGTAGATGCCGCCGTCGGGGCCGTGGATGAGGTTGTTGGCGGCGTGGTGCGTGTCGGATGCGTTGAGACCCTGGAGGAGGATCGTCCGCACGTCGGCCCGGTCGTCGCCGTCGGTGTCCTCGAGGTAGAGAAGGTCGGGCCCTGACGTCACGACCACGCCGCGGCCCCAGAACTCGAAGCCGAGCGGGTTGTGGACGTGCGCGAAGATGATCCGCTTGTCCGCGCGGCCGTCCTGGTCGGTGTCCTCGAAGATCATGAGGCTGTCGTTCATCGGCTTGAGCGGCTCCCACTTGGGGTAGGTGTTCCAGCTCGCGGCCCAGAGCCGCCCCTTGGCGTCCACCTGGAGCTGCACGGGGTTGGCGAGGTCGGGAAACTCCACCTCCGACGCGAAGACGTTGAGGGCAAAGCCCTCGGGCACCTTGATCTTCGCGAGGCTCTCTTCGGGCGAGAGGTACTCGACGCTCCCCTCCTTGTCCTTGCTCGAACTCTTGCTGCCTCCCCCGACGTTCGACTTCACCGGCACGGGCGGTGGCACGTTGCCGTCGTCCACGGTGAACGGCCTGCCGGCGGCGGCGGCCCAGATGGCCGGGTCGCGATTGGCCGTCATCACGTCGAGCATCACGAGCTCGTGCCGGAGCACGTCGGCGTTGCTCTGGCCGTCCACGAAGGTGAGGCCCGAGCGGTTGCCCCAGATGTCGTTGCCGTCGGTCGCGCGGAAGCGGTTGTGCCAGTGCCAGTTCTTGTCGGCCACGGCGGCGCGCACCTGCCCCAGATCCTTGTCGGAGGGTACGGTCGTGCCGAGGAGCGCCTGGGAGACGATGTCGGCGAGTTTGCGGTAGCCGGCGTCGTTCAGGTGGCAGCCGTTGAGCGTGAACCGTTCGGGGCTGCCCGCGAAGAGCTGGAACGTCGGCGCGTAGAGATCGACGAACGTGGCGTCGGCCTCCTCCGCGGCGAGCCGCGTGGCCGCCGCGTATGCGGCGAGGTTGGCGTTGTGCTGCGTGCCGTCGGGGAGGTTCGGGTCGCCCGTGCTCTCGAAGGCGATCGGGCTGAAGAGCACGAACCGCACCGGGCGGCCCTTCTCGGCCCGCAGCGCGCGATAGTTCGCGACCGCCTTCACGAGATCCTGGCGGTAGGCGTCCGCGCCCGCCGGTCCGGCGTACGACTCGTTGTAGCCGAAGAACATGAAGATCACGCTCGGGTCGACGAGATCGAGGTAGGCGGGATCGGCAATGAAGCCCTCCTCGCGCGGCCGCACCGCGACCGTGTCGCCGGACATGCCGAGGTCGCGAAACCGCACGTCAAGCCCGACGAGCTGGCTCTGGAGCACCGACTCCACCCACGGCGCATGCTGCATGCGGTCCGCGAGCCCGTTGCCGTAGATCGCCACCGTGTCGCCCTTCTGGAACGCGAAGGACGTGGGGGCGTCGGCGGCACGACCCGACGACGGCACGCCGCCCCAGACCGCGGCGGCGACGAGGCAGGCGATCGGCAGCCGGCAGGCCGGGACATGAGCGGAGCGGAAGAACAGCATCGGAGGGGCTCTCAGGGGCTGTGGTGGGCGAGACGGGCCGGGGCGTGCGGCCGAAACCGCTTCCTGCGGCACTTTTCAAGTCTACCGTGAGTCTATCGTCGGCCGCTGTCCCCAGCCTGCTTTCGGAACGGCGGCAACGTGAGAGACGCACCGTCGGACATGCTTGTGTCCCCTACCCGGTCGACTACGATCATGTGGAAATGGGTACCGCGGCCTTCTGCCGACGCCGACGCTGGGTCACCGGCATCGCCCTCGGTCTTTACGCGCTCGTGGCATCCGGCCTGCCGCTGCCGCTGGGGATGGCGTCGCTCCAGGGGCGGTCCGACCCCGTCGGTGAGCGGCTCCTTGCCGCGAAGGATCGCGCACGGCCGTTTCCCTGCCGCGACAAACCGTGCGGCTGCGTGTCGGCGGACCAGTGCTTCAAAAAGTGCTGCTGCCACACGCCGGCCCAGCTGCTGGCGTGGGCCAGGCGCAACGACCTCGAGCCCGCGGTGATTGCGGCGCTCCAACAGCGGGCCGCCACCGAGGCCCCAGCGGCCACGATCGTATCGGCGGCGGCGTGCTGCACGACCTCGGCGATCAGCGCGCAGGCCACGTGCTGCACCGCCGACGCTCCGGCAGCTCCGTCGAACGTCGTGACCGACTGCTGCTCGACCGGCCGATCGCCGGCCGCGCCCGGAGCGGCTCGCGTGACCGTCGCAGATGATCCAGAGCCGCACGTGTCCGGCGAGCCGCTCTCGCGCCGCACCGTCGTGCTCAAGACGATGCTCGCCTGCGGCGGCATCGTGGCCGAATGGTTCTCGATCGGCGGTGCGCCGCCGCCCCCGGCCGTCGTCGCGGTCGCGGTTGTCTCTCCGCCTGCCGTGACGCTCGTCGATCACGACGAGTCGCTCCGGCCCCGTCACGTCGTGCCCGACGTGCCTCCGCCCCGCGTGGCCTGAGTCGGTCGTCTTTCCGACTCGCCGGCGTACCCGACGGTCCGCTCATCCGTGCGCAGCGTGCGCGCCGAGAGCCGCCCGGGGTCCGTCGTGTCACCACGCACCCGGAGTCTCTCGATCATGCGCCCCTCGCTCTGTCACCGTGCCGGTTCCCACCGCCGCGCGCGGCCGCCCCTGCCTCCACATGGCTTCACCCTCGTGGAACTGCTCGTCGTCATCGCGATCATCGCCGTGCTCATCGGCCTTCTCCTGCCCGCCGTGCAGTCGGCCCGCGAGGCGGCTCGCCGCAGCAGTTGCACCAACAACCAGCGGCAGTTCGGTCTCAGCCTCCTGAATTACGAGTCCGCGCGCGGTCACTTTCCACCGACCGATGCACGCGGCAGCGGCACGCCGGGGCCCACCGCGGCGGGTGGATGGTCGTTGCACGCGCGGCTCCTGCCGTATGCCGAACAGGCCGGCCTCGCCGACCAGTTCGATTTCTCCCGGGCGGCGTTCACGGGCAACTTCGCCGCCCAGACTCCGAATCCCGTGTTCGCGGGACTCTTCGCGACCCCGATCGCAGGGCTGCTCTGCCCGAGCGACCCGGCCCCCGCCGTCCAATCGGCGAACGGCTTCTCCTATGGCGGCAACAACTACATGGTGAGCTTCGGGAGCGCCACGGCCGATGGCGCCGGCACGTGCTACCTGAACTTCTCCAGGCCGACGGATGGGATCGTGTTCGAAAACTC
Source organism: Planctomycetaceae bacterium (assembly GCA_003488325.1). Taxonomy (GTDB): domain Bacteria; phylum Planctomycetota; class Planctomycetia; order Pirellulales; family UBA1268; genus QWPN01. The sequence continues at coordinate 697 of DNLZ01000271.1, read as the reverse complement.
GAAGGTCAGGGCGGCACGGATCACCGACGGCACGTCGCAGACGATCGTGGGCAGCGAGGCGGTGCGCAGCATCGGTGCCGACACGACGTTCAGCCCGGGCCCGCCGCCGTCCCCATACCAGTACACGCTGAACGGCTCCACGGGCTGGAACTCGTCCACGCTCGACGGGCCCGCGGGCGCCACGCCCACGACGGCCCAGCTCGACGCGATCCTGGCCAACTGGCGCAGCCTCTCGTCATGGCGCGGGGCAAGCAGCGCCGCGATGCGGGGCCGCGGCGTCTCGTGGGCGGCGACGACCCAGGGCAACAGTCTCACCAACGGGTTTCTGCCGCCCAACAGCCCGATCCCCGACTATGTCATCCACTGGTCGGGCTTCTTCGGTCCGAAGAGCCATCACGCCGGCGGCGCGAACGTCCTGTTCGCCGACGGTCACGTGGCGTTCCTGCCGGCGTCCACCGACGCGACGCTGCACCGTGGTTTGCACAGCATCAACGGAGGGGAGGTGGGGCGTGACTGAACGAACGAGGCATCATGGGGTGAAGGCACGGCATGCGGGTCGGCTCGCCGTGCTCGTGACGGTGATCGGCGGCCCGATCGCCGCGCGGGCACACGACACGTGGCTCGAGGCGTCCCAGCGGCTCGTGCGACCGGATGACGTCGTCCATGTCGGGCTCTTTCTCGGCAACCACGGCAACGA
>DNLZ01000228.1:12857-15279 GCA_003488325.1 Planctomycetaceae bacterium | reverse complement strand
CGGCGTTGACCGACGCGGGGCCGCCCGGACCCCCGTGCGGACGGGCGTCAGCGCGCGCGGGCGGCCTCGCGGATCGCGACGTGCAGGTGGTCGATCACGTCCCGCGCCGTGAGCGACCACTCGCCGAACGTCTCTGTCGCGACATCCCCCGCGCGACCATGCAGCCACGCGCCGAGCCGCGCCGCGGCGAACGGTGCGAGGCCCTGCGCCGCGAGCGCGGCGACGACGCCCGTGAGGACGTCTCCCGTGCCGGCGGTCGCGAGTCCGGGATTGCCGGTCTCGTTGCGTGCCTCGCCGCTGCCGTCCACGACGAGCGAGCCCGCGCCCTTGAGCACCACCACGACGGCGGCATCGTGCGCCAGGTGGCGGGCCGCCCGTTCGAGCCAGTCGCGCTCGGCCCTCTGATCGCCCTCGTACTCCGCGAGCCTGGCCATCTCGCCCGCGTGGGGCGTGACGATCCGCGGCCCGGCATGGAGCGGCCATGCCGTCCGCGGCAGACGGGCGAGTGCCCAGAGAGCGTCGGCATCGACGACGACGGGACACACCGCGTCGCGCCAGACCGCTTCCACGATCCCGACCACGTCGGGTGAGCGGCCGATTCCCGGACCGATCGCCACGACCGCGGCCCGCTGCACGCGGGCCGCGATGGACGCGCCGGCCCCGGCTGAGAAGCCGCCGTCGGCGTGGGTCGGCAGACCGGCGGTCATGACGCAGGGATCGAACGAGGCGGCGATCGATGCGACCGATGCGGGCACGAGCAGCTCGACGAGTCCCGCCCCGGACCGGAGTGCCGCCATCGCCGTCAGCGCCGGCGCGCCCGCCATGCCGGGGGCGCCGCCCACGACCACCACGCGACCATGATCGTGCTTGCTCGCATCATGGCGCCGTGCGGGCAGCACGGGCAGGTCGGCAGGCACCGCGGTCATCACCCCTCCCACGCGATCGCCTCGGAGCACCGGCGGACGCGCCGACGCACTCCGCACCGGGTGGGGGGCATGATAGCGGTCATCGCGAAAACCCCGGCGACGCGTGCCCGCCGAACGCGCTCATCCGCGAGGTGCCGCCCCGGCATTGCCTTGACTGCGGCGACGCGTGGCGGATACCTTCCCGCCACGAGGCCGGCAGCCGGCCGATGAGGAGGTCCCTTCGATCCATGTGTGCCGCCCAGCAATCCGGCGACGTCTTCGATCCGAAGAAGGTGCGTCGGCTGATCGAGTTGATGCAGGAGCATGACCTCTCCGAACTCGATCTCGAGCAGGGGGACTCGCGGGTGCGGATTCGCCGCGGAGGCCAGGTCGTGACCGTCGCGCAGCCCGTCGCCGCGGCACCGCGAGCCGCGGCGGCCGAGGCCGCGCCGGCCGCCGCGAAGGCGGATGCCGACGCCGGCATGGTCGTCATCAAGAGTCCGATGGTCGGCACGTTCTACCGGGCTTCGGGGCCCGACGCGTCCCCGTTCATCAAGGTCGGCGACCGGATCGGTCCCGAAAAGACGGTCTGCATCATCGAGGCGATGAAGGTCTTCAACGAGATTCCCGCCGGCGTGTCCGGGCAGGTGGTCGCCATCCTCGTCGAGAACGGCGCACCGATCGAGTTCGGTCAGCCGCTCGTCAAGGTCGACCCGGCGGGCTGACCCGCACCGATCGAGGCGGATCGGCAGGTCGCACCAGCCACCGGGCGCACGCATGTTCAAACGAATCCTGATCGCGAACCGTGGGGAGATCGCCCTGCGCGTCATCCGGGCCTGCCGCGAGCTCGGGATCGAGACCGTGGCGATCTTCAGCGAGGCCGACCGCGACGCGCCGTATCTCGAACTGGCCGACGAGGCGATCTGCGTGGGGTCGGCCCGGGCCGCCGACAGCTACCTGCGGATCGACCGTGTCATCAGCGCCGCGGAGATCGGCAACGTCCAGGCGATCCACCCGGGCTACGGCTTCCTCTCCGAGAACTCGCACTTCGCCGAGGTCTGCCGCTCGTGCGACATCGTCTTCATCGGGCCGACGCCCGAGGCGATGCAGCGGCTCGGCGACAAGAACTCCGCGCGGACGCTCGCCCGCGAGGCGGGTGTGCCGACCGTGCCCGGCAGCGACGGGCTCGTGTCGAGCGAGCAGGACGCCGTGCGGATCGCCCGTGAGATCGGCTTTCCCGTGCTGCTCAAGGCGACGGCGGGCGGCGGCGGCAAAGGGATGCGGGTGGCCGCGAACGACCTGTCGCTCGCGAGCGCCTGGCAGCAGGCCTCGGCGGAGGCCCAGGCCGCCTTCGGCAACCCTGGCATCTACATCGAGCGCTACGTGGAACGGCCGCGGCACGTCGAGATCCAGATCCTCGGCGACCAGCACGGCAACGTGGTGCACCTGTGGGAACGCGACTGCTCCACCCAGCGACGCCACCAGAAACTCATCGAGGAGAGCCCCTCTCCCCGGCT
>DNLZ01000228.1:10270-12470 GCA_003488325.1 Planctomycetaceae bacterium | reverse complement strand
GCAGGTACGGTCGAGTTCATCGTCGATCAGAGCGACAACTTCTACTTCATCGAGGTCAACGCCCGCATCCAGGTCGAGCACCCGGTGAGCGAGATGGTGACCGGCATCGATCTCGTCAAGTCGCAGATTCGCGTGGCGGCCGGCGAGAAGCTCGATCTGCGGCAGGAGGCGATCGTGCCCCGCGGCCATGCGATCGAGTGCCGGATCAATGCCGAGGATCCGGCGGCGAACTTCCGCCCGAACCCGGGCCGCATCGAACGGATCATCGCCCCGGGCGGCTTCGGCGTCCGCTGGGATTCGCATGCCACGGCCGGCTACGTGGTGCCGCCGCATTACGACTCGCTCGTCGGCAAGCTGATCGTCCACCAGCCCACCCGGCGGCAGGCGATCGACACGATGATCCGGGCGCTCAAGGAGCTGCGGGTCGCCGGTATCCGGACGACGGTCCCGCTGCATCTCGAGGTGCTCGCCAACACGGCCTTCCACGAGGCGCAGGTCGACACGACGTTCGTCGAGAGGATGCTGGCCGGCTGAGCCCGGGCCGCGGATACGACGACGGGACCGCCCCCCTTCCCCCACGGTGCAGTGCCACGCATGACCGAATCGCTCTCGCGGCCCCCCAAGGCCGCACACCATTTTCGCCGGGTTGCCATCCTCTTCGCGGGCGGGCCCGCGCCCGCCGCGAATGCCGTCATCTCGACCGCCGCCACGTCGTTCATGCGGGAAGGAACCGAGGTGATCGGGATGAAGCACGGCTACTCGTCGCTCGCCGACTATTCGCCGGCGCGGCCGCTCGTCGAGGGACGGGACTACGTGCGCATCGCCCCCGAGTTCCTCAAGCGCACCCGCAGCAGCCAGGGGATCATGCTGGGCACGGCCCGGACCAATCCGGGACGCAATGTCTCCTCCCCCGCCCACCTCGACGACGCGGAGCGGGTGCGGCCGCTCGCGAACGTCGACGAGGGGCTGCGATCCCTCGGCGTCGAGGCGCTCATCTCGATCGGGGGTGACGACACGCTCAAGACCGCCAACAAGTTCAAGCTCTTCCAGGATCGGCTGCCGGCGGGGACCCGCAGGATTCCGGTGGTGCACCTGCCGAAGACGATCGACAACGACTACATGGGGATCGACTTCACCTTCGGCTACTTCACCGCCGTCGACACGCTGGGCGGGGAGATCCGCAACCTGCTCTACGACGCCGAGGCGAGCCGCGGGTACTTCGTCTGTGAGACGATGGGTCGGAGCGCCGGATGGCTCTCCTACGGTGCCGCCATCGCGGGCGAGGCGAGCCTCGTGATCAGCGTGGAGGACATCCACGGTCGCTACCGCGGCGAGGAGACCGTGACCGCCGCCGACGGGACGACCCGCATCAAGCCCGTGATGAACATCGACGCGGTGGTCGGCCGCATCGTGAAGACGATGCGGGTGCGCGAGGAGCAGGAGGGGAAGCAGTACGGCGTGATCGTGCTGGCCGAAGGCCTGGCCGAATACCTCCCCGCGAAGAGCCTCGAGGGCATCCCGCGGGACGACCACGGCCACATCTCGATCTCCCACGTGCAGCTCGGCCGGATGTTCGCCCGGCTCGTGGCCGAGGAGTTCAAGCGGCAGACGGATCGCTCCCGGAAGGTGGTCGGACTGCAGCTCGGCTACGAGTCGCGCTGCGCGAAGCCCCACGCGTTCGACGTGATGCTCGGCAGCCAGCTCGGAGTCGGTGCCTACCGGGCGCTCGCCGAACGCGGGCTCGACGGCGTGATGGTGAGCGTGTCGGGCCAGCTCGACCTCAACTACGTGCCCTTCGAGGAGCTCGTCGACCCGAACACGCTCGTCACGGTGGTGCGATACGTCGAACGCGGCAGCGACTTCCACGCGCTCGCGCGGTTCCTCGAGACCTACGTGAACGAGTGACGCGGGCGCGCGTCACGCCGGCTGCACGCGGGGATCGCCCGCCGTGACGACGAAGCTCGCGCGGGGAACGGTTCGGCCGCCGGGCCGCAGCACGTCGTCGACGACCATGAAGTCGGACCGCCACGCCGTGGGCGTCACCTCGCACCGGATGTAGCCGCGCTCGCCGTTGTGGAAGCGCACGCCGGGGTTGTCCGCGAGAATCTGCTCGAGCCCCGCGGGTCGCTCCGGACCGTTGCCGCCACTCGAGAGCGAGGTGGCCACGAATTCGGTCGCCACCAGCGGCTCGTCCGGCCGC
>DNLZ01000228.1:0-9864 GCA_003488325.1 Planctomycetaceae bacterium | reverse complement strand
AGCAGTTCCGCCCGCTCGGTCGCGTAGCCCGGCCACTGGTCCATCGAGTATCCGAGCGGGTCCTCCCCCTTGCGGAAACCCACCAGCCCCATCATCACCTGCTGCGCGAGCACGTTCCACGTCGCCCGCGACGTGAGCAGCTCGCCGCACAGCCACGACTTCTGCGTGCGACCGAGCATGCTGCGCCCCGGATCGACGGCGGCGTCGTTGAGGGGCGACCGGCGGTCGCCGTTGGGTTGGTCGTCCCGGTACTGTCGCGTGTCGAGCACGAGGAAGTCGGCGAGGTCGCCGAACGGCGTGCGCCGATAGAGCCGCATGTCGGCTCCCTGCGGCCGGTTCGCCGACCGCAGCGGCATCGCCTCATAGTAGGCCTGGTAGGCGTTCGCCCGACGTGTGAGGAAGGCGGCGGGATCGACCCCGGTCTCCTCCGACACGTCGTCGGCACAGTTGTTGTCGAATTCGTGGTCGTCCCAGGTGACGAGCCACGGGCACACGGCGTGCATGCCGTGCAGGAGTGGGTCGGCGCGATACTGCGCGTGCCGCACGCGGTACTCGCCGAGCGTCGTGATTTCGGGCCCGACGTGGGTGCGCACCGTGCCGTTGCGGCCGGCCTCGTATTCGTAGATGTAGTCGCCCAGATGGCAGACGAGATCGAGCTCGTCCCGTGCCATGCGGTCATACGCCGTGAAGAGGCCCTGCTCGTAGTTCTGGCAGGAGGTGACCGCGAAACGGAGGCGCTGCGGCAGCACGCCCGGCTCGGGAAACGTGCGGGTGCGGCCGACGGGACTCGTCGCGTCGCCGGCGTGGAAGCGATACCAGTACCAGCGATCGGCGGCGAGTCCGGGAACCTCGACGTGGACCGAATGGCCGAGGGCGGGTGTGGCCAACGCGATCCCCGAGGCGACGACGCGCCGAAACGCCTCGTCCGTCGCCATCTCCCAGCGGACGTTCACCGGCTCGGACGGCATGCCTCCGTCCGGCTCGAGCGGACGGGGTGCAAGCCGGGTCCAGATCACCACGCTCGACGCATCGGGGTCGCCGGACGCCACCCCGAGCGTGAAGGGATCGTCGGGAAACGCGGGGGCGTCGACCGCGAACGAGGCGCGGGCCAGGAGCGGGAGCGACTCGAGCGCCGCGGCGTGTGCGAGCCATTGGCGGCGCGACACGCGGCTCCACGGCGTGCCCGCCCGCCGTCCGAGTGCATCCCGTCCCATGACCGGCCCTCCCTCGCCCTCGAGCGTGTCGCACTGGTGCGGCGGCAGTCTACGCCACCCGGGCGGCCGTCGACACGACCCCCGTGCCCCCGGGAGGCGTGGCACCGCTCAGGCCAGCCAGCCCTTCGTGCTCGGAATGCCGGGCTGCCGGGGATCGATCTCGACCGCATCGCGGAGTGAACGGGCAAGCGACTTGAACACGGCCTCGGCGATGTGATGCGCGTTGTGGCCGTGGTGCAAGATCGCGTGGATGTTCGCCCCGGCGGTCGCGGCGAATCCCTCCCAGAACACCTCGACGAGCTGCGTGTCGAACGCACCGATCGCAGGCACCGGGTACGACACCGACAGGACGCACGCCGCGCGGCCGCCGAGGTCGACCGCGGCCGTCACGAGCGCCTCGTCCATGGGCAGGACGCAGTGGCCGTAGCGACGGATGCCGCGGCGCTCGCCGAGCGTGGTCGCGAAGGCGGCGCCGAGCGAGCGGCCGACATCCTCGACCGTGTGGTGGCCGTCGACCTGCAGGTCGCCGGTGCACGAGATCTCGAGGTCGAAGAGACCATGCCCGGCGAGGAGCACGAGCATGTGGTCGAAGAATCCGAGGCCGGTGGCGACCTGGGCCCGTCCCGTGCCGTCGAGATCGAGCGCGACCCGCACGTCCGTTTCCCGGGTCGTGCGGCTGATGGTGGCGGTGCGTGGCATGGGTGGGTGCGCGAGCGGATTGGACGGTGGGTGATCGGACATCCGGGGCGGATGAGGTGCGGGCGGGGCCGGCGGGATCGGTCAGGCCGACGGCGCGGAATCGTGGGAAGGGGCTCTCCCGGGCATCAGGCTCCGATGTCGCGGAGGGCTGACAGCAGGGCGTCGATCTCGTCGTCCGTGCCGACGGTGATGCGGATGCCGTCCCCCCAGCCGGGAAAGGTCATGTAGCGGATGAGGATGCGCCGCTCCTTGAGCGCCTCGTACACCTCGCGGTGCCGGCCGTCGGGCCGCGTGCACCAGACGAAGTTGGCCTGGCTCTCCACGGGCTGGTAGCCGAGCGAGCGGAGGCCGGCCGTGAGCCGGGCCCGTGTGGCGAGAATCCGGCTGCGGGTCGTCGTGAGCCAGTCGACATCGTCGATCGCCGCCGTCGCGGCGGCGATCGACAGCGTGTCACAGTTGTACGAATCCTTCACCTTGCGGAGTTCCTCGACGATGGTGGGCGACGCCACGGCGTAGCCGAACCGGAGGCCCGCGAGTGCGTACGACTTGCTGAACGACCGCGTCACGATCACCCGCTCGTGACGGCGCACGAGATCGAGGCAGTCGGCGTCGGCGAAGTCGCCGTATGCCTCGTCCACGACGAGCGCGCAGGGCAGCCGGTCGGCGAGTTCGGCGATCCGCGCCGGTGGCACCAGCGTGCCCGACGGGCTGTTCGGGTTGGCCACGATGGCGAGCCGCAGGCCGTCGCGCGGCGCGGCGAACGAGTCGTCGAGCGCCCAATCCCGGGTGAAAGGCACCTCCTCGCAGGCCGCACCCTGGATGCCCGCCAACGTGCGGTAGAGCACGTAGCTGGGCGTCGGCACCCGCATGCACTCACCGGCGCCGACGAACGTGCGCACGAGGATCGTCAGCAGGTCGTCGGAGCCGTTTCCGCAGACGATCCAGTCGGGGTCGAGTCCGAGGCGGTCCGCCACCCGCCGACGAAACGCGGTCGCAAGCGGGTCCGGGTAGCGGGCGAGCGTGCGACCCGTGGCAGCGGCGGCGACGGCGGCGGCGACGGCGGGCGACGGCGGGTAGGGATTCTCGTTCGTGTTGAGCTTGATCCAGACGCCTTCCTGAGGCTGCTCGCCCGGCGTATAGCCGGCCAGCGAGGCGATCTCGGGACGGACGAGGCGTCGATCGGTCGGGGCGCACGCGGTGCTCATCGCCACGAAGTCTACCTCACCCCGCGACCTCGGCCCGTACGATGCGACCGCTACGATCGCTACGACCGACGGTCCCGCGCCTCGACGCTCTGTCGATGTGCGGTGAGCCCCTCGGTGTCCGCCAGGAGCCGGATGTCGTCGGCGAGTTCCGCCAGGTCGGCGGAAGCCAGACGGATCACGCTGCCGCCGCGGAGGAAGTGGTTGGCCGTGAGCCCGGCGGCGAAGCGGGCGGTGCCGCCCGTCGGCAGCACGTGCGACGGGCCGGCGGCGTAATCACCCGCAGCGACCGGACTGTGCGGTCCGAGAAACACGGCACCTGCGTGCCGGATCGAGGCGAGCGTCGCCTCCGGGTCGCGCGTGTCGATCGAGAGGTGTTCGGTCGCGAGCTCGTCCGCGAGTCGGGAGGATTCCGCATCGCTCCGCGTCACCACGATGGCGCCGAAGCGGCGGAGGCTGTCGCGGATCAGGTCGGCACGCTCGAGGTGTTCGAGGCGGCGGGCGAGCGCCGCGCGGACCGCGTCGGCCAGCGACGCGCTCGCCGTGAGGAGGATCGCCGACCCGGGGGAATGCTCGGCCTGGGCGAGCATGTCGGCGGCGATCGCGTCGGGGCTGCCCGTCTCGTCGGCGACCACCACGATCTCGCTCGGGCCGGCGATCGAGTCGATCGCCACGGTGCCGAAGACATGCTGCTTCGCGAGCGCGACGAAGAGGTTGCCCGGGCCCACGATCATGTCGACACGGGGCAGGCCCTCGACCCCGTAGGCGAGCGCCGCGACGGCCTGGGCTCCGCCGGCGCGGACGACCTTCGTCACGCCGAGTTCATGGCACGTCGCGAGCACGTGGTCGTTCTCCGACCCGAAACGCGTGGGGGGCGCGACGACCACGATCTCCCGCACGCCGGCGACCCGCGCGGGCACGACCGTCATGAGCAGCGTCGACGGATAGGCGGCTGCCCCGCCCGGGACGCAGACCCCGACGCGATCGAGCGGCAGGTACCGCTGGCGGAGTGCCCCGCCGCCGTCGAGCCGCACCTCCACATCGGTGGACAAAAGGGCCCTTTGAAACCGCTCCACCCGTGTCCGCACGCGCCGCACCGCCGCCAGAAACGCCGGTTCGACCCTGCCGTGGGCGAGGCGGAGTTCATCCGCCGTGACGATCAGGCGATCGGCCGGCAGATCGACCCCGTCGATGCGTCGGGTGTAGTCGAGGAGCGCGGCCGCGCCGCGCTCGTGGACGTCGTGGCAGATGCGTTCGACGACCTGACGGGGGCTGAGCGGTTCCCCGAAGACGTCGATCGTCCGCTGCCGGCCCGCCGGGCTCACCATGTCACCCTGTGACACCAGCGTGGAGCGCAGCGCGGCGAGGCGGTCCGCTCCGTCGGCCACCGCCAGGTCGATCCGCGGACAGGGATCGGTCACGGGCGGGAACTGACTCATGCGGGCGTCCCGGCTGCGTGCCGGCGCTGGAGGGGCAACTCGAAGCCGTCCGTCAACGGGCGCTGACGGCGAGGCCGCCCAGGCCTTCGATCCAACGATCCGACCACTGACGGGCGAGACGGTCGAGGGATCCGGACGGCATCGCTTCGCGATCGCCCGCGATCATCCGGATGATCGCGTCACCCCGTGCTTGGACCGCGGTCGGACCGGTCGCGGGAGCGTCGTCCCCGAACACCGTCCGCGCGTCGCCCGATCCGGATGGCACCGCGATCCGCGCTCCGAGCCGGGCGTCGAGGGCCACGGCCTTGGCGATCGCCCCATCGCTCGCCGCGCGGTCGCCGAGCGCGGCGTGGATGATCGCCTGTCGGATGAAGGTGTCGGGCGAATCGCGCTCGACCGACTCGGCCCGCCGATACGACGCGAGCGCCGCGCGGAGTTTCGTCGGATCGCCATCGGCCTCTCGCACCTGTCGGTCGCCCGTGGCCACGAGGCTCGCGGCCCGTCGTCGCCCCGCCTCCGTGCCCGATCGTGGCGTTCGCTGCGGCGGCGCCATCGACGCGGCCGCGACCTGGCGCGTCACACCGATCCGGCCTGCCTGTCGCGAGGCGATGGCTCCGACCCGTGGGGTGGCTGTGGCTCCGAAAAACGGAAAGATCGCAGCCGGACCGAACTGGGGTCCGACTCCGGGCGGCAGGAGCGTCGCATACGGTGAACAGACGACCCCGAATGGCGTGATCGAGCACCCGGGCAGCCAGTTCGCCGGTCCACCGCCGTACCACCAAGGTCCGACCCAGGGGACGACGCCTCCCGAGAAAAACGACCCGCCCGAACCGGCGACGAAGATCGACTGCGAGCCGAAGAAGCGCGAGCGACCGTACCAGCCGCCGATGCCGCAGCCGGGCCAGCCGAACGACCATCCACCCCATGGCCGACAGGGACTGCACCACTGCGGACCACACGGGGATACGACCGGGCCGCAGGAAGGCACGACCGGCTGGCCGCACCAGCCGCCGAACGTTGCGGCGCGGCTGACCTGGGTGCCGTAGCCCGTGCCGAACCCCGCGTTGCCGAACGAGCCACCGATCGTGATCGTCTGGATCGCAGGGCCGACGCACTGGGGCTGCGGCGGACAGGGCTGTGCGAAGGCCAACGCGGCACCGCATGCGACGATGCCGAACGCGAGCATGGGGAGCGCTGCCCGCGAGCGGACCCCGCAGGCCACGGTGGTCACGAGCCCGGTCCGTCCCGGGAATGACCTCCGCTCCGTTTCCCGCACCATCCACCCGACCGTTGCATCCACGAGTCGTTCGACGAGAGCAGTGCTCACGATCATCCTTCCGTGGCGGAGATGCGCAAACGACGGCGACTCCACGCGTGCATGTCGAGCATCCGCCGATCCATGCCAGCTTGTGGACGAGGAAGCGACCGCCTTCCCCCGTCGCCTCCGTTTGTGCGTGAGAAGATTGTAGGTGATCGGAGGGTTTGGCGACCAGTTGCCCGACAGTTCCCAAATTCGCGCCGCGGATGCTAGCATTCGCGGCGTGAAAACCCTCGCGCGACACTCCCGCAGACGCTCGATCTCGATCGAGACCGTTCCCGAGGATGGGATGTGTTTCGGCGAACGGCTGGGCCTCGAGCGGGAGGCGGCCCTCGCCCTCGCATCGCTCAGGACGCCGGCCCGGATCCAAAACTTCATCAACGAGATCCCCTGGACATCGCCGGACGACGGGGTGCTCGCCCGCCCCGTGGCCACGGTGCTGGATCAGCGGCTCGCCAAGTGCATCGACGCAGCCCTCGTGGCGGCCTGCGCGCTCTGGATCGCGGGCGAGCGACCCCTTCTCATGGATCTCGGGGCGGTCGGGGATGTCGACCACGTCGTCGCTCTCTTCCGCCGCCGCGGCCTCTGGGGAGCGATTTCCAAGAGCAACAGCCCGTGCCTCCGATTTCGCGACCCGATCTACCGCTCGATGCGGGAGCTCGCCATCTCGTTTTTTCCCCAGTTCTTGAAGGGCCGTCGCAAGACCCTCCGCACCTACTCGGTGCCCCTCGACCTCCGGCGCTACGATCCCTCGCTCTGGGTAGCCCGCCGGGACGATTGCCCCGAGATCGTGGACGCCCTGACGAGCGTGCGGCACTTCGCGCTGGTGCCACAGGAGGCGTCGGATGCGCTGCGGCCGGCGGACGGGATCGAGGTCGAGGGAAGCCGTCTCAAGGAATACCCGTGAGTCCGAGCCGGCCGGCGGGGTCCGCGGGCCGATCCCCGGTCACATCGTGGCCTGCCCGAGGACCCGCCTGAGGGCGGTCAGCGCGACCTCGCCGAACTGCCGGGGCGGGACGCGCCAGAGCGTCGGATTGTGCACCTCGACCGCCACGGCTCCGGGGTAGCCGATCGCATCGAGCCGTGCGACGAGTTCGTCAGCCGGTGACGACCCCTCACCGGGCAGGATGCGATCGCCATCGGTGGCCATCTCCCTCGGCACGTCGGCGATGTCGGAGAGCTGCACGTGCGCGAGGTTGTCGGCCGTCAGCAGCCACAGGTCGAGGGGCTTGCTCGGCCCGACGGTGTAGTGAAACCAGTCGAGACAGATGCCGAGGGACGGGAGTCCGACATCCTCCACGAGCGCGACCGCCGATTGCAGGTTGTTGGGGAAGCTCGCGCGGGAATCGAACTCGAGGGCCACCCGGACGTTCGCGTCGGCGGCCCGCCGCGCCGCCTCGACGAGGCTCGCGGAGAGCCGGCCGAGATCCTGAGGGCCGAGCGGCCCGTGCGCGTCCCCCGAGACCACGAGCACGGGAATCGCGAGGTCGCGGCAGAGGATCAGCCGTTTCTCGAAATGACGCCAGTGCTCCCGCCGCGCGTCCCCCTGACTCGTCAGCAGCCCGCCCTGAAAGCTGGCCGCGGCGGCGGTGATGCCGTGGTCCGCGAAGAGCGCGCGCAGTGTCCCCACGTCGTGCCCCTCGAGAAAGCCGTCGGCGTGCCCGAGCCAGAGGTCGATCGTGTCACAGTGACCAGCGGCGTAGTCCTCGACGATCGCGGCGAGCGACGCGGGGAGCGAGCAGACGGTGGCGAGGGCGGGACGCATGGATGGTGTCCTGGGTGCGAGTCCGACCGGCAGGAGGGGTTCCGCGCATCGCAGGCTGCGGCCCCTCGACGCCGATCGTCGCGGTCATCATGGCGAGGCGAGCCGGTCGCGCAGGAGCGTGACCACCTCGTCGACGGGCACCCGCTCCTGGGCGAGCGTGTCTCGATCACGGAGCGTGACGGTGCGGTCGGCCAGCGTCTGACCGTCGATCGTGAGGCACCAGGGCGTCCCCGCCTCGTCCTGCCGGGCGTAGCGGCGGCCGACGGATCCCTTCTCGTCGTACTGACAGGCCATGTGCCGCTTCAGCCGCCGGTAGAGGTCGATCGCCATCTCCGGCATGCCGTCCTTCTTCACGAGCGGCAGGATCGCCGCCTTCACGGGAGCGAGCCGCGGATGGAGCTTCATCACCGTGCGGCTGCGCGGCTTGCCGTCCTCGTCGGGCACCTCGTCCTCGTGATAGGCGTCGCACAGGAACGCGAGCGTGCCACGGTCCGCGCCCGCCGACGGCTCGATGACGTGGGGCACGAACCGTTCCCGTGTGATGTCGTCGAAGTAGGAGAGGTCCTTGCCGCTCCCCTTGTGCCGCGGTTTCCCGTCCGCGCCCGTTTCCAGCACGAGGGCCCCGTCGCGCCGGACGAGTTTGCCCTCCATGTGGCTGCGGAGGTCGAAATCCCCTCGGTGGGCGATCCCCTCGAGCTCGCCGAACTCGCCCGGGGCGAGGAACGGGAACGCGTACTCGATGTCGGCCGTCCCGACGGAGTAGTGCGACAGTTCGTCCGCGGCATGCTCGCGGAGCCGGAGCCTCCCCTCGGTGAGGCCGAGGTCGAGATACCACCTCCAGCGGCGGTCCCGCCAGTACCGGTACCAGTCCGCCGAGTCGGCTGGGCGACAGAAGAACTCGATCTCCATCTGCTCGAACTCGCGCGAGCGGAACGTGAAGTTGCGCGGCGTGATCTCGTTGCGGAAGCTTTTTCCCACCTGCGCGATCCCGAACGGCACGCGGACCCGGGACGTGTCGAGCACGTTCTTGAAGTTGACGAAGATGCCCTGCGCGGTCTCCGGTCGGAGAAACGCCCGGTCATCGGCATCGCCGGCGAGCGCACCGATGCGGGTCTCGAACATCAGGTTGAACTCGCGTGGCTCGGTCAGCGTGCCGGGCGCCGCGGCGTCGGGGCCGAGCACGTCGGCCGCCGCCACCCCGGCCGTGATCGCGGCCGGCAGCGGCTCGAGGTCGCCCGTCCACTCGATTTCGTCCACCTGCTTGGCCCGCAGGCCGAAGAATTTCTGGGCCCGGGCCACCGTGTCCGGGCCCGCCTCGTCGCCCGACGCCTCGGTGGTGACGAACACGCGCTTCCCACGGTGTGCGGCCCACCGGCCCTGCAGGTGGTCGTAGCGGTAGCGCCGCTTCGACTCGCGGCAGTCGATCATCCAGTCGTGGAAGAGGTCGAAGTGGCCGGAACACTTCCACACCTGCGGGTGCATGATGATGGTGCAGTCGAGGCCTGTCATCTCGTAGGCCGTCGGCGCTCCCGGCAGCGTGGCCAGTTCGTCGTGGCCGCCCACCATGTCGTGCCACCACGCATCCTTCAGGTTGCGCTTGAGCGCCACGCCGAGAGGGCCGTAGTCCCAGAAGCCGTTCAGGCCCCCGTAGATCTCGCTCGACTGGAAGATGAAGCCGCGCCGCTTCGCGAGCGACACGATGCGGTCCATGCGCGACTGGTCGTTCGGATGCGTCATGATCGAGGGGGTCGTTCCATGCGTGGAGGCGGGAGTGTACCAGCGTCGGTCCGCCCGTCCCAACCAGGGTCGCTCGGGAGGTGGTCACGATGCCGGCGGCGCAGCCGCCGGTGACGCGGCCCGTGCCGCCGCCTGCCGCGGCGGATCAGCCGGGCGTCTCGAGGCAGAGCCAGCCGCGTGCCCGATCGAGTCGCGGCACGACATGGACCGCGTCGAGACGCGCGCAACGGGGCAGGTCGTCGGCCATGCCGAGGGCGATGAGATTGGCGCCACCCGGCGCGTCGGCGAACGCCCGCGCCAGGCCGGCGTCAGGATTCAGCGGATGGGCCGCGACGAGTCGCCGGAATCGATCCCGTGCCTCACGGGCCGGGCCGTCGAGCGGCTCATCGGCCCCGGCCGCGTCGGCCGCCGCGGCGTCGAGGATCGCGCCGGCAGCGAGGACGTCCTCGTCGGTCACCGTGCCGTCGGTGCCGGCGCAGACCAGATGCAC
>DNLZ01000226.1 GCA_003488325.1 Planctomycetaceae bacterium | reverse complement strand
GGCGAGCTGGTCGCCGCGGAGGCGGGCCTCGCGCGGCCCGCAGACGAGGCCGTCTGGATCGTCGTGACCGGACTCGGCACCGCGGCGCTCCTCGTCGTGGGACGCTACGCCGCGATCGAGGCGATCTCGGTGATCCTCGTGGGCACCTTCACGCTCGTCACGGTCGTGGCACTCGCCATGCTGCAGTTCGATCCCGCGTGGGCCGTGTCGCTGCGGGATGTGGCCGGAGGACTCGTGCCGGCGGTGCCTCCCTCGACCGGCGGCCGCTCGCCGCTCGCCACGGGCCTGGCCACGTTCGGGATCATCGGGGTCGGAGCGAGCGAACTGATGGTCTATCCGTACTGGTGTCTCGAGAAGGGATACGGCCGTGCCGTGGGACCACGGGACGCATCCACCGCCTGGGCCGAGCGGGCGAAGGGCTGGCTGCGCGTCATGCAGCTCGACGCGTGGGCGTCGATGGTCGTCTACACCACGGTGACCGTCTGCTTCTACCTGCTCGGCGCGGCGACGCTCGGTCGGCTCGGCCTGCGACCGGAGGGGAGCGAGATGGTCCGGACGCTCGGTGCGATGTATGCGCCCGTCTTCGGCGACTGGGCGCTCGGCATCTTCCTCGTCGGCGCCTTCGCGGCGCTCTACTCGACGTTCTTCGTGGCGGCGGCCGGGTGCGCGCGGCTCGTCGCCGACGGGCTCATCCTGACGGGCGCGATCGCCGGCGATGATGCCTCGCGGGCCCGCTGGGCGCGTCGGCTCGCCGCGGCGTGGGCGATCGTGGCGGTCCTGCTGGCCCTCACGATCCGGGCTCCGGTGGCGATGGTGCTGGCCAGCGGCGCCGCGCAGGCCATCATGCTCGCCGGACTCGCCGTGGCCGTGCTGTGGTTCCGCTACGGCGAGATGGAGCCACGTCTGACGCCCTCGCGCGGATGGGACGTCCTGCTCTGGGTGTCGACGACGGGATTCATCGTCGTCGGGCTGTGGACCGCGTGGCAGCACCTCGCCGATGCCGTGGCATCACGGTGAGCGGCCCTCAGGCCTGCGCGAGGCGCGCGCGGGCCGACTGCGTGATCGCGAGGACGGCCGGATGGGCCAGCCGCCTCTCGACCGAGATCGCGAAGAACTGCTCGCGGACCTGCTCGTCGCGGCCCACGACGGCCACGTGATACATCCTCCGCACCTCCCCCTCCACGACGGAGGGTGCGACGAACAGCCCCTCGCCCCGCGCGCCGAACGCCTTCAGGAGCGCGCTGTCCGAGAACTCCCCGCGGATCACGGGCCGCACCCCCATCTCCTCGAACCGCTGGTCGAGGGCGCGACGCAGCGCCGCATTTCCGGCGGGAACGAGGAGCGGCGCGCCGTCGAGTGAGCGGGGAAACGAACGCCGGTAACGCCGGGCGAGCGACTCGGTCGCGAAGAAGGTGATCCCGCAGTCGCCGAGCCGGTGGTTGAACGCCCGCATCCCGAGCCGCGGGTTCGCGGGATAGTCGCTGATGACGAGATCGAGTTCGTGCAGCGCGAGCTGGGTCATGAGGCGGTCCGGATCGCCGTCCACGCACGACAGCACGATCTCCTCAGGAAGGTGCAGGGCCGGCTCGAGCAGCCGATGCACGATGAGCTTCGGGAGCGTGTCGGCGATGCCGACGACGAGCCGCAGGGCCCCGGCCACGGAGCGCCCCGCCACGGCATCCTGCAGTTCGCGTCCGAGCGAGAAGATCTCGTCGGCGTAGCGAAAGACGATCCGCCCGGTCTCGGTCAGGCGGACGGACCGGCCCGAGCGCTCGAACAGCTTCACCTTGAGGCTGCGCTCGAGCGAGCGAATCTGGCCGCTTACGGTGGGCTGGGAAAGGTCGAGTCGGCGGCATGCCGCCGTGATGCCGCCCTCCCGGGCCGCCATCCAGAAGTAAAGCAGGTGGTGATAGTTGAGCCAGGGTGTCATGGCGGGCCAGGCAAGCGATGAACCATCGTTTTATTCGATGTATGGTATCGAAACAATGTTCTTTGCCGATATGCTCGGACCGGCCTAAGGATGTCGATGAACGAGGTGCGAGCCGTGCCTTGCCGGGGGCGAGGTGGCTCGCGCCCGCGACATGGGAGAAGTGCCATGATGTGGACATTGAAGCGAGGGCGCGGGTGCGCGGGTGCGGATCTCGTCGAGCACGTCGATCGACGGCTGCACTTCGCGCTGGCTCGGTTCAGTGCGCGGATCGCCCGCGTGACCGTCTTCCTCGATGATGTGAATGGCCCGCGCGGAGGCGTGGACAAGGTCTGCCGGATCGTGGTGCGGCTCAGGAACGGAGGAGACGTGGTGGCAACGGTCGAGGATGTGGACTGGGTCGCCGCAGTCGATCGGGCGACCACGCGGATCGGTCATTCGGTGGGTCGCGAGGTGGCCCGCACGCGGACGGTCCGGGGCGGACCCTGGGACATCCGCGGTGCCGACGTCGGTGGCGCGGCTGGGAGACGTTGATGGCGACCGTCATCGCAGCAGATCACCACGACTCCGTGACGCACGGGCATGCGAGCCCGCCCGGTCGGGGCGGCGGCTCGGGCCGCGGCGCGGCCGGGCACGGCAAGACTCCGATCCGTCGCCTGATCGACCTGTTTCGGCTCGAGTGGCGGGACGTCTTCACGCTCCTCGCCTTCGCCCTCGGCGTCGGCATCCTGTCGCTCGTCACCCCGGCGGCGATCGAGGCGCTCGTGAATACGGTGGCCTTCGGAATCCTGCTCTGGCCGGTGTTCGTGCTCGCGGCGGTGATGTTCGCGCTGCTCTTCGTGGCTTCGGTGCTGCGGGCCATGCAGACCTTCGTCGCCGAGTGCCTCCAGCGACGGCTGTTCGTGCGCACGGCCCTCGGCTTCGCGGACCGCCTCGCCCGCACCGAGCTTGCGTCCTTCGACGGGGTCAATCGGGCCGACCTGGTGAACCGGTTCTTCGAGGTCTCGTCCGGCCAGAAGTCGATCGCGACGCTGCTCGTCGAGGGGGTCGGCATCATCATGATGACCCTCGTGGGCCTCGTCGTGCTGGCGACCTACCATCCGTATCTGCTCACCTTCGCGCTCGTGCTCGGCGGCCTGGTCGTGTTCCTGCTCTTCGTGCTCGGGATCGGAGGCGTGCGCACGAGCGTTGCGGAGAGCTACGCGAAGTTCGACGTGGCGGCGTGGCTCGAGGAGGTGGCCCGCTGCCCGCACACCTTCCGCAGCGGTGCCGGCGCCGTGCTGGCCCTCGAGCGGGGCGACCTGCTCGCGGACCGCTACGTCAGCGCCCGGCGGCGACACTTCGCCGTCGTGTGGCGGCAGACGCTGTTCGCCCTGTTCGTGGAGGCCGTGGGCTCGACCATCCTGCTCGGCCTCGGTGGCTGGCTGGTCATCAACCGCCAGCTGACGCTCGGCCAGCTCGTGGCGAGCGAACTGATCGTCACGCTCGTCCTCGGCTCGCTGTCGAAGATCGGCAAGTATCTCGAGATCTTCTACGACCTGCAGGCGACGCTCGACAAGCTCGGCGTCATCGACCGACTGCCGCCCGAGGCGACGCAGGGCGACGCGCTACCGGCCGCCGGCGGGCCTCTTGCGGCCGTCGTGGAACTGCCCGCGGCCGACGGCACCACGCGTCGCCTCGACGTGCGGCCCGGGGAGC
>DNLZ01000176.1:1951-6057 GCA_003488325.1 Planctomycetaceae bacterium | reverse complement strand
CGCTGATCGGGTGAGAGTTCGTCGAGCGGGATGCCGGGCAGCCCTTCCTCCGCTCCGCGGAATCCGACGGCGGCCTCCTTCGGCGCCTGTTCGACGAGCGCCTTCGTCCGCTGCGCCCCGTCGAGCATCCCGAAGACACGGTTGGCCGCGACGGCCTGCGGCCAGAACACGTTGCCTGCATGGTCCCGCTCCTCGTTGAAGGCGCCTGTGTCGTGCCCGTAGAAGATCGGGCCGCCGAAGGCGACACTCTCGGCCGAGTCTCCGTCGCAGCGCAGCGTCATGTGGCGTCCCGTCAGCAGGAACTGGAACGTCCCGCTGCCAGGCTCACCGAGCAGCGCGATCGACTGGTGGTGCCCGAAGCCGCCGCAGTCGTCCTCCATCTGCTTGTCGAACCGACCGTGCCAGTCGGGCTCGATGAGCGACTCGAAGATCTCCCGCACGAGTCGCTGCTGGTCCTTGGTGAAGAAGTCGCCCGCCACGGTCGGCTTCGTGGCATTCCAGTTGTTGCCGATCCGGGTGCGGAGCAGCCCGAACTTCGGGTGACGGTAGTCCCAGGGAAAGCAGACCTCGGCACGCTGCGTCGGCGAGAGCGAGGCATGCAGCGTCGCGGCGAGCGACTCCGCGGTGCGCCCCGCCACGGGCGCGTCCGCGGGTGAGGCAGCCAGGACGCCCGAGCCGCAGGCGGTGACGATGCCGGCGCAGCCGGCGGCGCCCGTGAGAAGGTGACGGCGGGAAACGGGTTGCATCGTGGCCATGGGACTGCTCCTGTGCGCGGGTGTCGGGACGACGGTCTTCCGAGGTGGCGGAAGGCATGCCCGCCGCACCACACCAGTCGTCAGCGTATGCCAGCGGTGCGCGTCCTGCCACTTCGATCCGGCCGACGGCCGCCGGCCCCGCGACGACCGCGAGGCTGGCAGCCGGGGCAGAAGAACGTCGACCGCTGCGCCTGCACGATCCGCGTCACGGAGCCGCCGCAGGTCGCGCACGCCAGGCCCTCGCGGCCGTAGACGCGGTGCCGGTGCTGAAAGCGGCCGGGTCGGCCGTCCACCGCGCGATAGGTGCGATCCCCGATCGACGAACCAGCGAACCGGACGGCCTCCGCAAGGACGAGGCGAGTGGCGTTCGCGATCGCCTGCCAGCCCGCGAGCGGGATGCTGCGGCAGGCCATGCGCGGGTCGATCCCCACGCGGTGCAGGATCTCGGCCGCATAGATGTTGCCGACGCCCGCCACGGCACGCTGATCCAGGAGCGCGACCTTGATCGCACGGCGGGAGCTGCCGAGCCTCGCGGCGAGTTCCTCGCCGGTGACGAGCAGCCCATCCGGACCCAGCCGCGCGGCACCGCAGACAGATTCGAGGCTGCGGGCGTCGAACAGCCTGATCGTTCCGAGTCCCCGCCGGTCCCAGAAAAGCATGCGAAGCGACGGCCGCGAGGGACCGGCGGCCGACGATTCGAGATCCACGACCAGCCGCACGTGCTCGGCCGTCGGTGGGTCGGCCAGCAGCATGAGGCCGGTCATCCGCGGCTCGATCACGAGCCAGGCGTGCGGTTCGGCAGGCGGCGCCGCGATGCCCAGCACCACGCGCTTGCCGCGGCGGCCGACCGTCGCGATCGCGTGTCCCACGAGCCGGGCGGCGACGACGTGGGGACGCGGCCGCACGCTCAGGGGCCGCACGAGACCTCGCGGGAACCGCACCGCGGCGATCCGCAGGCCGACGACGGGCGCGAGGCCCCGCCGCATCGTCTCGACCTCGGGAAGTTCCGGCATGACGGCTCACGCGCTGATCGAATGATCCCGGCAGGCTACAATCGTCGGAGGTCTCAGGCCACCACGCGGATCGGAACCGCGTTCCGCGGAACCAGGTCGGCATCCGTTCGCCGCCACAGCGCTCCTCACCACGTTGCTCGCCGTCCGTCACCGCATTCCTCCCCATCACCTCCCCCACCATTCGCCCGGATGACCGCCGTGTCGATCGCACCACGCACCTTCGATGCTCCGCGAATGCACGGGCCGGACGAGGGTCGACCGACGGTGTCGATGGTGCCCGATGCGCTCGGACGATTCGGGCGGTTCGGCGGGCGGTATGTTCCCGAGACGCTCTCGGCCGCGTTGGACCAGCTCGAGCAGGCCTATGCCGAGGCGAGTGCCGATCCGGCCTTCGCCGCGGAGGTGGACCGGCTGCTCGAGACATTCGTGGGTCGGGCGACCCCGCTCCATTGCGCCGAACGGCTCACGCGGCGGT
Source organism: Planctomycetaceae bacterium (assembly GCA_003488325.1). Taxonomy (GTDB): domain Bacteria; phylum Planctomycetota; class Planctomycetia; order Pirellulales; family UBA1268; genus QWPN01. The sequence continues at coordinate 3,814 of DNLZ01000176.1, read as the reverse complement.
CGGGTGGCGCTCAGATCTGGCTCAAGCGTGAGGATCTCAGCCACACCGGCGCCCACAAGATCAACAACACGATCGGCCAGGCGCTGCTCGCGATCCGCATGGGAAAGCGGCGGATCATCGCCGAGACGGGCGCCGGACAGCATGGCGTCGCCACGGCGACCGCGTGCTCGCTGTTCGGACTCGAGTGTGTCGTCTACATGGGCGCCGAGGACGTGCGTCGTCAGGCGCCCAACGTGCGTGCCATGCGGCTGATGGGGGCGGAAGTGCGGCCCGTCGAGAGCGGATCTCGCACGCTCCGTGACGCGATCAACGAGGCGATGCGGGACTGGATGGGATCGGTGGAGACCACGCACTACATCATCGGATCGGTCGTCGGACCGCATCCCTTCCCGCGAATCGTCCGTGACTTCCAGTCGGTGATCGGCCGCGAGACGATCGACCAGTGCCTGGCTCGGTTCGGGCGGCTGCCGGACACCGTCGTCGCCTGCGTCGGCGGGGGCAGCAACGCGGCGGGGATGTTCTTCCCGTTCGTCGATCATGGAGCCGTGCGGCTCGTCGGCGTCGAGGCGGGTGGCCGATCGGCCGCGGCCGGCCAGCACGCGGCCAGCCTCAGTCACGGCAGCCCGGGCGTCCTGCACGGGAGCCTCAGCTACGTGCTCCAGGACCGCGACGGGCAGACGTCGGACGTGCACTCCGTGTCGGCCGGCCTCGACTATCCCGGCGTCGGTCCCGAGCACGCCTACTGGCGCGATCTCGGCCGCGTGGAATACACGAGCGTCACCGATGCCGAGGCCCTCGACGCCTTCGACCTGGTCGCCCGCAACGAGGGAATCCTGCCGGCGCTCGAGACGTCGCACGCCCTTTCGTGGGCGGTGGCGGAGGCCTCCCGTCGCCCCGCTGCGGAGATCATGGTCGTCTGCCTGTCGGGGCGCGGCGACAAGGATGCCGCCGAGATCGCCCGACTCCGCGGCCTTCCGCCCGATGCCGCCACCACCTGACGTCGCATCACCCATGCATCCTGCCGCCTCGACCGTCACCACAGCGGGCAGCGGCCTCGACCGGATTGCCGCCGTCTTCGCCGCGGCCCGCGCATCCGGCCACCGCGTGCTCGCCCCGTTCGTCACCGCGGGTGATCCGGATGTCGCGACGAGCGTGGCCGTGATCGAGGCCGCCGACCGCGCCGGAGCGTCGCTCTGCGAACTCGGAGTGCCGTACAGCGACCCGATCGCCGACGGCCCGGTGATCCAGGCCTCCTACACGCGGGCCCTCGGCGCGGGCCTCACGCTCGAGGACGTGTTCGTCGTCGCCCGCGAGGCGGCATCCCGGGTGCGCATGCCGCTCCTCGCGATGGCCAGTTACGCGATCATCTTCCGTCGTGGCGTGGTCCGGTTCGTCACTGACGCCCGGGCGGCCGGCCTGGCGGGGCTCGTCGTGCCGGACCTTCCGCTCGAGGAGGCCGACGAACTCGATGCGGCGTGCCGCGACGCGGGACTCGCGCTCGTGCGACTCGTCACGCCGACCACTCCGGCGGCGCGGGCCGAGGCGATCGCCCGCGCCTCCACCGGATTTCTCTACTGCGTCTCGGTCGCAGGGGTGACCGGGGCCCGGTCGGAACTCCCCGACGGGCTCGCCGAGCGGGTGCGGTGGCTGGCGACGAAGACGACCGTGCCGATCCTCGTCGGCTTCGGGATCGCGGCACCCGACCAGGTGCGGGCCGTGGGTGCGGTGGCCGATGGCGCGATCGTCGGATCCGCGCTCGTGCGGAGGGTGGCCGACGCGATCGGCCAGCCCCGCGAGGCACTGCTCGACTCGGTCGGCCGGTTCGTCGGCGACCTGGCGGCAGCGACGCGCTGACCCGGCGGC
>DNLZ01000176.1:395-1556 GCA_003488325.1 Planctomycetaceae bacterium | reverse complement strand
GGCGGCCGGCCTGGCCGATAAAATTCGTCGCCGGCCCGGGAATCCGGACGGAGCACAGACATGGTTTCGGCGGGCCTCCAGAGCGCCGGCCCGCACGGAGGTGCGTTCCATGTTTGCAGCCAGCGATCCTGACGACATCGACCGCTTCTTCCGCGGTCTGACGGAGTATGCGTTCCACGCGCGGCTGGGGATCGTCGACCCGCCGCTCGTGGACTACGTGTCGTTGCTCCTCGTGCGGTTTCTCCGTGTCGATGCCACGGACCTCGCGCCGGTGTCGGCACCGGCACCTGCCGACGTCGTTCAGCGCATGGTCGTCGCCCGGCAGCACGCGGCGGCGGAGGCTCGGGAGGAGTTCCGGCAGATCGGTGACACGACGCTGTTTTGGAGCGGCCTCTATCCCGAGGCGATCGCGCGACGGCCGTCCACGGGCGATGACGCCCTCATCGGGTATCGCGAAGCCGGACGCCGGGCGTACTGGCTCGCGGCCACGCTCGACGTCCGCGACGACGACACCTCGGACTCCGCGGAGCGCGTCCTGCTCGAGCGACTGGCGAGGGAGTACGACGTCTGCGTCGAGGGGCTCGGCGAGGTCCGTCGGGCGTGGGGCGACGCGGCCTGAGACGCGGCGAACCGGGGTCGCCGGTGGGTCCGGCCGACGCGGTCAGTCGCGGAGCAACTGGGCCGGCCACGGCGGACGGAAGTCGGCCGACTCGACCGGGATGCCCGCCTCGACGAGCGTTGCGACGATCGTGGCGAACGGCCCGGCCGCCGGGTCGTGCCGGCAGTCCACGACGTGCGCGTCCGCGGCGAGCACGACGCAGCCCGCGTCCTCGAGCACCCGCGCGGCCTCCCCTCCCCTGCCGGGACAGACGACCCGATGCATCCACGCCCGTCCCGCGGCGAAGGCCGCGCTGTCGAGCGGTCCCATCGCGACGATCCGTCCCTCGGCCATCAGCGCCAGATGGGTGAAGCAGGTCGGCACGTTGGCGTCGGTGATCGTGGCGAGGACCGTGCGGCCCACGAGATGCGTGTCCTCGACGAGCCGCTCGATGCCGTCGCGTTCGGCCGGATCGAGTCCGGCGAACGGATCGTCGAGCAGGAGCACCTCCGGCTCGGCGGCGATCGCCCGGGCGATGCACAGCCGTTGTTGCTGGCCGCCGG
>DNLZ01000176.1:0-142 GCA_003488325.1 Planctomycetaceae bacterium | reverse complement strand
AGGAGCACCTCCGGGTCGTGGAGCAAGGCCCGCGCGACGAGCAGCAGACGGCGGCGCCCCCGCGAGAGGGCGTCGAGCGGTTCCCGCCCCTGGGTCGAGAGGCCCGCACGCCGCAGCCCACGCTCCACCGCCGCCGCGAGCG
>DNLZ01000177.1:23680-32260 GCA_003488325.1 Planctomycetaceae bacterium | reverse complement strand
CGTCTCCACGGCCCCGAGCCGGCGGGCGGCGGCGAGGCGACCCGCGTCGAGGTCGATCGCTGCGATCCGCTGGACGCCCTTGGCCGCCAGTGCCGCCACGACCGCCAGACCGATCGTGCCCGCGCCGACGACGACCGCGGAGCGCACCGTCGGCCCGGCCTCGCCCAGGTGTGCCGCGTGCAGGGCGATGGTGAGCGGTTCGAGCAACGCTGCGGACACGAAGTCCATGCTGTCCGGGATCCGGTGTGCGATGCGGCGAGGCACGACCGCATACTCCGCGAAGCAGCCATGTCGCCGATACGCGCCGCACGACACCCCGAGCACCTCGCGGTGCGTGCAGAGATTCTCCCGGTCGGCCCGGCAGTGCTCGCAAGCACCGCAGAAGACCGTCGAGTCGAGGGCCACACGATCCCCTGCGGCGAGGTCCCGCACGCCCTCGCCGACGGCATCGACGACCCCGGCCGCCTCGTGACCCATCACGAGCGGCGGGATGCGTCGCCCGGTCGCACCGGTGAAGCCGTGCACGTCACTGCCGCAGATGCCGCACGCGGCGACGCGGATGCGAATCTCGTCGGGCCCCGGTGTGGGGACGTCGATGTCGGCCACGGCGAGGGTGCCGGGCGCCGTGAGCAGGAGCGCTTTCATGAGCGGGCTCGTGAGAGGCGTCGCCGCGAGGCGGCGTCGGACCGGTGTCGCATGCAGCGGACGGTATCCGATCGTGCGGCGTCCCGGTAGGGCCGCGGCGAGGCCTTTTCGGTCGGTGGCTGCGGCGGGTCGCCTCGCCTCAGCGTGCGTCGTGCGGAGGGTAGACTCGTTGGAATTCGCTGCCGGCCCTCACCCACCGACATGGAGCTCCCGATGCGCCACGTAGCCGCCCGGTTTTTCGCCCTGACCGCCGTCTCCGCGCTCGCCGTGGCGTCCGCCGCCGAACCTCCGGTCGCCGCCCCCCCGGAACCGGACGGCATGACCGTGCTTTTCAACGGCCGGGATCTCTCGGGCTGGGACGGCGATCCACGGCTCTGGAGCGTGCGGGACGGCGTCATTCACGGCGAGACGACGCCCGAGCAGCCCGCCGCCGGCAACACATTTCTGATCTGCGAGGGGGAGCCGGTGCGGGACTTCGAGCTGCGGCTGTCGTTTCGCTGCACCGCGACGAACAACTCGGGCATCCAGTACCGGTCGGTGCGGGTCGACGAAGCGTCGGCCCGGAACCGATGGGTGGTCCGCGGATACCAGCACGAACTGCGCAACGAGGAGCGTTTTCCGAACGTGCCGGGATTCATCTACGACGAGGGGGGGCTGGCCGGGGGTCGGGGCCGCATCTGCATGGTGGGCGAGAAGGCGATCTGGCCGGCCGAGGGTCCGAAGCAGGTACAGGCCACGCTCATCACCGCGGATGAATTCGAGGCGCTCGCGAAGGTCGACGAATGGAACGACGTCGTCATCCGGGCCGAGGGCAACCGCATCCGGCATTGGCTCAACGGCCGGCTCATCCTCGACTTCGTGGACGAGCACCCCAAGGCGCTCGCCGAGGGCGTGATCGCCCTGCAGCTCCACGCGGGCAAGCCGATGTGGGCGGAGTTTCGTGACATCCGTCTCAAGCGTTTTTGAGCCCGACGGACCGTCGGGATGCGCCTCAGGTCCGCTGCGGCGGGGTGATTTCCTCGAGGATGCGGGCGGCGAGGGTTTCAGGCGGGTCGGTGACGTCGATCACGAGCGCGCGCTCGGCCGGCTGGGGGGGCTCGAGCGTGGCGAGTTGGCTCGTCAAAAGCGACGCCGGCATGTAGTGACCGACACGGGCGGAGATGCGCTCGCGAAGCATCGCCTCGGGTCCGGTGAGATGCACGAGTTTGACCCTCGGGTCGGCCACCCGGAGCCGATCCCGGTACGTGCGTTTCAAGGCGGAGCAGGCGAGGATCAGCCCCGGGCCGGATGAGGCCAGTGCGGCGTCGACGACCGCGGCGAGGGCTCTCAGCCACGGTTCGCGATCGGCGTCGGTGAGCGGCTGACCGGACCGCATGCGGGCCACGTTTTCCGGAGGGTGCAGGTCGTCGGCGTCGCGGAAGGTCCAGCCGAGCGCGGTGGCGATCAGGCGACCGACGACCGTCTTGCCGGAGCCACTCACCCCCATCACGAGGACGACCCGGAACGGCGCGCGGACGGCGGAATCACCGCCGATTCGCGCCGTGCCCGTGTCCTTTTTCGGCGTGTTGACACCCACGGACCGGCTTCCTAAATTTCGAGGTTTCCGCTGGAGCAGACCGTTGTGGCCGGGCCGACGCAAGAAATCATCCGCATCCGCATGGAAGCCTACGACCACGCGGTGCTCGACCAGAGCGCCGCGGAGATCGTCGATACGGCAAAGCGGACCAATTCGGAAGTGCATGGGCCCATTCCGCTGCCCACGCGCGTGGAAAGGTACACCGTCCTCTCCAGTCCGCACATCGACAAGAAGGCCAGGCAGCAGTACGAGATCCGGACGCACAAGCGCGTGATCGACATCGTTCAGGCCACGGCGAAGACGATCGAGGCGCTGAACAAACTCAGTCTCCCGGCGGGCGTCGACATCAAGATCAAGGCGTCGTCGCGGTAACGGGTACGACGACGGGGTCGCGGGTCCCTCCCGGCAACGCACGTTTCGAAGCACGTTTCATCGAGATCACAGGAACCACCACACCGATCCTCAGGAGCAAGCTGCACGGCATGCGTGGACGGCATCGCGGGTAAGGCCGGGAATCGCCTCTTGGTGGCGTTTTTTCGGTGCTCCCGCTGCCGAGCGTTTCGAGCGTGAGCGCCGGTTCAGGGGCGATGTCCGCCGCGAGGTGGAGGTCGCTCGTCGAATCCGAGCGGCCATCCGATGCCGTACCGCATGCGAGGAACCGTCCGGTCGGCGAAAGGTCAATCATGATGGCTGTCACTGCTGCAACGATGAAGCGATCCCGGTCGTGTCCGGCCCCCGATGCCGTCGGCCGCAAGGGAATTCTGGGTCGCAAGGTCGGGATGACCCAGATCTTCGACGAGGACGGGAAGGTGGTTCCCGTTACGGTCATCGAGGCCGGTCCGTGTCCGGTGCTCTGTGTGCGCACCGTCGATCGGGATGGCTATTCGGCCGTCCAGTTGGGGTTCCGTGACAAGCCCCGCCGCCTGGCGAGTCGCTCCGTCCGGGGCCAGGTCGCCAGTCTGGATGGCCGTCGGGCGAAGGCCCGCGCCGAGGCGGGTGTCGTCGCGGTCGCAAAGGCGGGCTGTGAGCCGCAGCGGTTCGTTCGCGAATTGCGGGGCACCTACGACGGTGTCGAGGTGGGCCAGGTGCTCACAGTCGGGCTTTTCGAAGGCGTCGAGTACGTCGACGTCACCGGCACGACCAAGGGGCGTGGCACGTCGGGTGTGATGAAGCGGCACGGCTTCAAGGGGCAGCGTGCGACGCACGGCGTGAAGAAGGTGCACCGCCATGCGGGCGGCACGAGCATGAACACGTCGCCGGCCCGGGTGTTCAAGGGGAAGAAGATGGCCGGCCGGTACGGCAGCGAGCGATCCACGATGCGGAACATCCGGCTCGTGCGGATCGACACCGCCGGCAACCTGCTCCTCCTGCGGGGCGCGGTGCCCGGGCCGAACGGCTCGTTCGTCGTCGTGCGCCAGACGAACAAACTCCGGAAGGTCGGCGGCGCGGCCCCGGCATCCAAGAAGAAGGGCGGTGGCAAGTGAATCTCGCCGTCTATGACGTGACCGGCAAGCAGGTGGGGTCGTATGACGTCGATCCGGCGGAGATCGCGCCGCGCGTCAACAAGCAGCTCCTCCACGACGCCGTCGTCATGTACCAGGCGAATCAGCGGCAGGGCACGCACAAGACGAAGACGCGGGGCGAGGTCGCCGGCTCCACGAAGAAGCTGTACCGGCAGAAGGGCACGGGCAACGCCCGCGCGGGCGGCCGGCGCAGCGGCACGCGGCGTGGTGGCGGCCACATCTTCGCGAAGCATCCTCGGGATTTCGGCTGGCGGATGCCGCGGAAAGCCCTCCAGGCGGCGACCCGCATGGCGCTGGCGTCGCGGCTCGCCGACGACGAAGTGAAGCTCGTGGCGGCCCTGCCGATCGACGCATCGGCCGCGGGTCCCAAGACGGCGGCCGTCGCCGGGATGCTCGCGGCGCTCGGGCTCGGGGAGTCGACGGTGCTCGTCGCTCCGGAGCAGCACGACGCCGTTTTCTGGAAGAGCGCGAGGAACATCGCGGGGGTCTCGGTCACGCCGGTCGCGGACCTGAATGCGTGGGCCCTGCTCTCGCCGCGGGCCGTCGTCATGACCACGGCGGCGATCGACGCGTTTCGGGCGGCTGCGAAGTCACAGGCGGCCGCGGGTCGGCAGCCTGCCCGACGCGCCCCGTCGCCGCGACCGCGGTCGGCCCGGTCGTCCGGGGTGAAGAAAGGCAAGGAGGGTTGATCGATGGCGGTGCCCGTTCCTCCCCCTCCGGCCTTGACCGCGCGGCTCGCGCCGCACCAGGTGATCGTGCGCCCGCTGGTGACCGAGAAGGGGATGCACCGTGCCAACCGGCACAATGCGTACTCGTTCGAGGTGGTCACGGCTGCAACCAAGGCGGACATCCGTCGGGCCGTCGAGGAGATGTTCAACGTCAAGGTCGAGAAGGTCGCGGTGCAGAACCGTCTCGGCAAGGCGCGGCGTGGCCGCGTACGGCGCACGCCCGCGCGGGCGTGGAAGAAGGCGGTCGTGACGCTCAAGCCCGATTTCAAGATCAGCATTTTCTAGGGTCAGGCCGATTCGAGGATGGTCCCGCATCGGGGCCGGAGGACGATCACGCATGGGCATTCGCAACTACAAGCCGACGAGTCCGGGCCGCCGCGGGGCGAGCGTGTCGGACTTCGCCGAGCTGTCGCCGGGCGCCGGGGCGCCCAAGCGTCTGCGTGTGCGGAAGCACAAGACCGGCGGACGGAACAACCAGGGCAAGATCACCGCGCGGCATCGTGGTGGCGGCCACGTGCAGCACTATCGGCTGATCGATTTCCGGCGCAACAAGGACGGCGTGCCCGGGACGGTGCACTCGATCCAGTACGACCCCAATCGCACCTGCCGCGTCGCGCTCGTCCACTATGCCGACGGCGAGAAGCGATTCATTCTCGCGCCCGAGGGGCTCGCGGCCGGGGCGACCGTGCAGAGCGGCGAATCGGCTCCGCCCGAGGTGGGCAACTGCCTGCCGATGTCGGCGATTCCGCTCGGCATGCAGGTGCACAACATCGAGCTGCAGCCTGGGCGGGGCGGCCGGCTCTGCCGGTCGGCCGGGTCCGCCGCGGTGCTCGTGGCCCGCGAGGCAGACTGGGCGCAGCTGACGCTGCCGTCGGGCGAGATCCGCCGCGTGCCCGCCACGTGCCGCGCGACGATCGGCGCGATCGGCAACGGCGAGCACATGAACGTCGTGCTCGGCAAGGCGGGCCGCTCGCGGTGGATGGGCATCCGCCCTCACGTGCGTGGCACGGCGATGAATCCGATCGACCACCCGCACGGCGGTGGCGAGGGGCGCACCAAGGGTGGTCGTCATCCTGTCAGCCCCACGGGCAAGAGCGCGAAGGGTGGGAGCACGCGGAAGCCGCGAAAGCCGTCGGGTACGGCGATCGTCCGGCGGCGGAAGAGCAGGCGGTACGGGCAGCTCAAGCTGCGTTGAACGACAACGAAGCCCGGCGGTTCGTCTGACGACGGCCGGGTGGGAGCGAGGGTATCGGCATGGGACGTAGTTCGAAAAAGGGTCCGTACGTGGATCCGCGCGTGTATGAGAAGGTCGAGGCGCAGCTGGCCAGCGGCAACCGCGACCCGATCAAGACCTGGTCTCGGTCGTGCACGATCGTGCCGGAGTTCGTCGGTCTCACGTTCATGGTCCACAACGGCAAGCAGCACCTCAAGGTGTTCGTGACCGAGGACATGGTGGGGCACAAGCTCGGAGAATTCGCGCCGACGCGGACGTTCCGCGGGCACGGCGGCAAGGCGAAGGCGGCGGCGACGTGAGGCGGCCTCCGGCCGCGTGAAGAGTCATGCCCTACACAGCCATTCATCGTTTCGCCCGGATCAGTCCCCGCAAGGTGCGGGCGCTGGCCGATCTGGTGCGCGGCAAGTTCGCCGATGAGGCGCTCGACATCCTCCGATTCCAGCCGCATCGCGGGGCCCGCATGCTGGAGAAGGTGATCAAAAGCGCGCTCGGCAACGCCGAGCACCAGCAGGCCGCCGGGGTGGACGACCTCGTCGTGATCGACGCCCGCGTGGACGGAGGTCCGATGTTCAAGCGGATCCGGCCGCGTGCTCGTGGCATGGCGTTCGGCATCAAACGGCGGATGTCCCATATCCGGGTCTCCCTCGACGCGGTCGCCGTGGAAGCGGCCGATGTCGGCGGTGGTGGCGGCGGAGCGGAGTGAGGCAGCACCATGGGTCAAAAAGTCCATCCCACCGGGTTTCGCACGGGCATCACGGAGCCGTGGAAGAGCCGGTGGTACGCGTCGAAGCGGGAGTTCAAGGACCTCCTCCTCGAGGATGTCCGCGTGCGCCGCTTCCTGAAGACGAAGTACCGCGCGGCCGCGATCCCCAAGGTCGAGATCGAACGCACGCGGGACGAGGTGAAGGTCATTCTGCACACCGCGCGGCCCGGCGTGATCATCGGCCGCAAGGGACAGGAGGTCGATCGTCTCCAGGAGGAGTTGCAGGAGCTGCTCGGGCGGCGCGTGAACCTCAAGGTCGAGGAGGTGGGGCGGCCCGAGATCCAGGCTCAGCTCATCGCCGAGGACATCGCCGACCAGCTCTCGAAGCGGGCCGCCTTCCGGCGCACCCTCAAGCGGGCGATCGACGCGACGATGGATGCCGGGGCGAAGGGGGTGAAGGTCCAGCTGGCCGGACGGCTCGGTGGTGCGGAAATGTCCCGCTGCGAAAAGGCGATCGCGGGCGCGATGCCGCTGTCGACGCTCCGTGCGAAGATCGACTACGGCTTCTGCGAGGCGCCCACCGCGCAGGGCAACATCGGCATCCAGGTGTGGGTGAATCAAGGCATGTACGAGGAGACTGGCGATGGCGCTGATGCCCAAGAGGGTCAAGCACCGAAAAAGCCAAAGAGGTCGTATAAAAGGTGACGCCACGCGGGGCAACCGCGTGGTCTTCGGCGACTACGGCCTCCAGGCCGAGCAGCCGGGGTGGCTCGCCGCTGCGACGATCGAGGCCGGCCGCATCGCGGCCCAGCAGTACCTCCGCACGGAGGGGCGGCTCTACGTGCGCGTCTTCCCGCACAAGTCGATCACGTCGATTCCGCTCGAGACCCGCATGGGGAAGGGCAAGGGCGAGCCGGAGTTCTGGGCGGCGGTGATCAAGCCGGGGATGATCCTCTACGAGATCAGCGGGGTGACGGAAGAGGCGGCTCGCATCTGCATGGCGCGGCTCGCGCACAAGATGCCGGTGCGGGTGCGGTTCGTGAAGCGGCGGCCAATGTAGGGCGGCAGGTGGAGCACATGACGAAGACGAGTGAATTGCGGGACATGGCGGACGAGCAGATCAGGCTCGTCTGGAAGGATGCGGCCGAGACGCTGTTTCGTCTCCGCGTCCAGGCCCAGACGGAAAAGCTGGCGGCGCCGAGCGAGATGCGCAAGCATCGCAAGACGATCGCTCGCTGCCAGACGATCCTGAATCAGCGTGGTTCGCTCGTGCCGCCGGCCGCAGGGGCCGGTGGTGCCGGAGCGTAGGGTGCGGGTGGCCGCTCTTAGGACAGCAGGAACGAAGCAATGCCGAAGCGAGTCGCGACAGGAACGGTGACCAGCGCCGCCGCCAGCAAGACGAGGCGGGTGGAGATTCCGCGGGTCACGCGGCATCCGAAGTATGGTCGCATCCTCCATCGCCGGACGATCTGCCACGTGCACGACGAGCACGAGGAATCGGCCCCGGGCGACCTGGTGGAGATCGTCGAGTGTCGGCCGCGCAGCCGGCTCAAGCGGTGGGAACTGGTCCGGATCGTCGCGAAGAGCACGGCCGTGGACGTGGCGTCGCTGCGGAGCGGAGCGCGGGCGACCCGGATGCGGGAGACGGCGGCCCGTGCCGAGGATTCCGCGGCGACCGGTGCCGATGCGACGACGCACGCCGCGCGGGGGCCGAAGCCATGATCCAGATGCAGACGCGACTCACCGTCGCCGACAACACGGGTGCGAAGGAAGTGATGTGCTTCAAGGTGCTCGGCGGCAGCCGCAAGCGCACCGCGGGGCTCGGCGACATCATCGTCTGCAGCGTGAAGAGCGTGATTCCGGGCAGCGATGTCAAGAAGAAGGCCGTGGTCAAGGCGGTGATCGTCAGGTGCAAGAAGCCGACGCGACGCGACGACGGCAGTTATGTCCGGTTCGACTCCAACGCCTGCGTGATCATCGACAACGACCAAAACCCGAAGGGCACCCGCATCTTCGGGGCCGTGGCGCGTGAACTCCGCGACCGGAACTTCATGAAGATCGTCAGCCTGGCGAGCGAGGTGGTGTGATGCTGATCCGTGCAGGTGACATCGTCGAGGTTCGGACCGGCAACGCGCGCGGCACACGGGCGAAGGTGCTCAAGGTGCTCGACG
>DNLZ01000177.1:14981-23375 GCA_003488325.1 Planctomycetaceae bacterium | reverse complement strand
AAGGTGCTCGACGCCCGCGGGGCGGGTGGCGGCCGCGTCGTGGTCGAGGGTGTCAACCGGGTGTATCGGCACATCCGGCGAAGCCAGAAGAATCCACAGGGCGGACGTCTCAGCAAGGAGATGCCGATCGACGCGTCGAACGTGCTGTTCGTCTGCTCGGCGTGCGGCAAGGCGACCCGCCTCGGCACGCGGGTCGCGGCCGATGGCGGGAAGGTGCGGCTGTGTCGGAAGTGCGGTGCGGAGCATGGTGTGGTGCGCCGGCCGAAGCCGGCCCGGGTCGCACGGTCGGCGGAGGCATGATGCCTGGCGGCCGGCCGTGGGACGCGGCGGCGGCGGTGGGTGGTCTGGTTCGGTTCGGCTGACGGGATTCGAGGAAGGCGCGAGCGATGGCGAAGAAGAGCAGGCCCGCAAAGGCAGCGGCGGTGACGTCGGCGGAGACGCCGAGGATGCTGGATCACTACGTGAAGCAGGTGCGGCCGCAGCTTGCCGAGGCGCTCGGCCGTTCGAACCCGCATTCCATCCCACGGCTCGAGAAAATCGTGGTCAACATGGGCGTCGGCGTGGCGGTCAGCGAGAAGAAGCACCTCGAGGAGGCGATCGGCGCGCTCGCACAGGTGACCGGCCAGAAGCCGATCGCGACCCTCTCCAAGGCCGCCGTCTCGGGCTTCAAGCTGCGGGAGAACCTCCCCATCGGCTGCAAGGTCACGCTCCGGGGCAGGCGGATGTACGAGTTTCTCGACAGGCTCGTGTCGCTCGCGCTTCCGCGGGTCCGCGACTTCCGGGGCCTGTCGAGCACGGCCTTCGACGGTCACGGCAACTACAGCCTCGGGCTGTCGGAGCAGATGGTTTTTCCCGAGATCAACCCGGACCGCTACACCCGTCCCCAGGGCATGAACATCACCCTCGTGACGTCGGCCCGGACGGATGACGAGGCCCGGCAGTTTCTGCGGGCGATGGGTGTCCCTCTCAAGAAGGAAGAATGACGGAGCGTGATGTGACCATTCGGCGTGAGAGGGTGCGGCGGGGCGCGGTGCGGCGTCGCCCGACCCGTTGAACGAGGCGAACGGAAAACGGACCAACCATGGCAAGCAAATCGAAGATCGCGGCTGCGAAGCAGAAGCCGAAGTTCTCCACGAGGATCGTGCGTCGCTGCATGCTGTGCGGCCGGCCGCGCGCGGTGTATCGCAAGTTCGGGATCTGTCGCATCTGTTTTCGGAAGCTGGCGGATCAGGGCTGTATTCCCGGGGTTCGAAAGGCCAGTTGGTAGCACGAGGGGCGCCGCACCGCGGCCGAGGCGACGCGACATGAATCGCATCCGAGAGAGGGTTTCGCAGATATGATGACCGACCCGATCGCCGACATGCTCACACGCATCAGGAACGCCGTGCGCATCGAGCGCCCGACGGTGGAGATGCCGTTGTCGAAGGTGAAGCGGGGCGTGGCGGAGGTCCTCAAGCGAGAGGGTTTCATCTGGGACTGGCGGGAGGTCGAGGGCCATCCCGTGCCGCAGCTCCAGCTCGAATTGAAATATGGTCCGAACGGCGAGCGGCTGATTCGTCACATCAAGCGGGTCAGCTCGCCCGGTCGTCGCGTGTACAGCCGCTCGGCGCGGCTGAAGCCCGTGCTCGGCGGGCTCGGAATCTCGATCCTGTCGACGTCGAGTGGCGTCGTGAGTGATCGGGAGGCCAGGCAGCGGAAGCTCGGCGGCGAAGTGCTCTGCGAACTGTGGTAGTCGGGGAGGTCGACGGGCGATGTCGAGAATCGGCAAATCACCGGTACCGCTGCCCAAGGGCGTGAAGGCGGTCGTGAACGGCGATCGCCTGGTGGTCCAGGGACCGCTCGGAAACCTGGAGCATGCGCTCCACCCCGACGTGCGGGTGGCCGTCGAGGGCGGTGACGGCGGGGGCAGCATCGTGGTGACCCGTTCGGGTGATCATCGCGTCGCTCGTTCCGTGCACGGCTTGACGCGTGCGCTCGCGGCGAACATGGTCGAGGGGGTCTCCAAGGGCTTCGAGAAGAAGCTCGAGATCGTCGGGGTCGGCTACCTCGCCGCGGTCCAGAAGGATGTGCTGCAGCTGCGGGTCGGCTTCGCCAACGAGCTGCAGGTGCCGATTCCCAAGGGCCTGGCAGTCACCTGCCCGGACCAGACGCACATCGTGATCAAGGGGATCGACAAGCAGCTCGTCGGCCAGTTCGCCGCCGAGGTTCGCGCGCGACGGAAGCCCGAGCCGTACAAGGGGAAGGGCATTCGCTACGAGAACGAGCAGGTGCGTCGCAAGGCCGGCAAGGCGGTGACGAAGTGACGCGTCCCCTCGCGCCGCCGTCGCCCGCCCGCCATGTGTCCGTGTGACGCGTCGCGCCCCGGCACGAATCCCTCCCAAGCAACCTTTCGGAAACCCGGTGCATCATGGAACACGCCCGCACGATCCTTCGCCAGCGCCTGCGACGGCGCTATCGCGTCCGACGCTCCATCAAGGGCACTGCCGAACGACCGCGGCTCTCGGTGTTTCGGAGCCACAAGCACATCTACGCCCAGGTGATCGACGACGCGACGGGCCGGACGCTCGTCTCGGCGAGTTCCCGCGACCGTGAACTGCGCGAGGCGCTGGCGTTCGGTGGAAATCGTGCGGCGGCCGAGGCCATCGGCCGGTCGGTTGCGGAACGAGCCCTCGCTGCGGGCGTGACGAAGGTCTGCTTCGATCGGGGCGCGTTCCGGTATCACGGTCGGGTGTCGGCGCTCGCCGAGGCCGCCCGCGCCGCAGGCCTCGAGTTCTGACGGATTCAACCGCAACGGAGACCGTGACGTGTCGAGCGGAAAGGAACAACGCAGCGGCGAGTTCGCCGAAAAGGTGGTGAAGGTGCGTCGCTGCGCCACCGTGGTCAAGGGTGGCCGGCGGTTCAGCTTCGCCGGCCTCGTCGTCGTGGGCAACGGCCGCGGAAAGGTCGGCTGCGGCTACGCGAAGGCCAACGAAGTGCCTCCGGCCGTCGAGAAGGCGATCAAGGACGGGATGAAAAACCTGATCGAGGTGCCGCTCGAGTCCGGGACGATTCCCCATCGGGTCGAAGGGCGGTATGAGACGGCGAAGGTGATCCTGCTGCCGGCGAGTCCGGGTACGGGCATCATCGCAGGAGCCGCCGTGCGAGCTGTCTGCGAGTCGGCCGGGATCCACGACGTGCTGACCAAGGCCCATGGCTCGACGAATCCGGTCAATCTCGTCAAGGCGGCGCTCGAGGGGCTCAAGCAGCTCCGCACCAAGGAGGAGGTCGAGCGACTCCGCGGCGTGTCGCTGTGATCGCCCGAATCCGGCGGTCCGCTGCCTCGGGGCCGCGGACCCCGCGCCGTATCCCGCCAGCCATCGACTTCCGAGACATCGACCTGCCTGGTCGTGACGTGCCAGGCATCCCCCTTCGCAAAGGTATCGAATCCCATGCGGCTCAATGACGTCCATGCAGGCGTTCACCGAAACACCCGGCGGCTGCGGGTCGGCCGAGGCCCTGGCTCCGGGCGGGGGCGCACGGCCGGGCGAGGCAACAAGGGGCAGGGTCAGCTCGCCGGATGGTCAGCCCCGGCGATCTTCGAGGGCGGTGGCACCCCGCTCATCCGCCGGATTCCGAAACGGGGATTCACGAACAGCTTCGGGCGGACGGTGGTGAGCATCAACGTCGGGGTGCTGGAGAAGCGGTGCGCCGCCGGGGGTGAGGTGACGCCGGAAACCCTGCGCGCCGCCGGGCTGCTCAAGGGGGCATGGGACGACCTCAAGATCCTCGGGGGCGGGGAGCTGAAGAAGCGGCTGGCGGTCTCGGCGCACCACGTCAGCGCCTCGGCCCGACAGAAGATCGAGGCGGCCGGCGGAACCGTGACCCTGTTGCCGGGGCCGGCACCGGTCGTCCGGGGAGCCAAGAAGACGTCGCGGAAAAAGCCCGTCGGCGGCTAGGGTATGGCGGTTGCCGCCGTGCACCGTCAGATGGAGGCTCCTCCGTGCTCGAGAAAATCCGCGTCATCTTCACGATTCCGGAACTGCGGCAGAAGATTCTGCTGACCCTGGGATTGCTCGCCATCTACCGGGTCGGCTGGCAGGTGCCGCTGCCGATCGTGGACCCGCAGGCGATGAACGCCTTCGCCGACCAGTCGGGCGGCATCGGCGACCTGCTGCGGACGGTCGCCGTCTTCTCCGCGAGCCAGTTGTCGCAGGCCACGATCTTCGGCCTCGGCATCATGCCGTACATCTCGGCCTCGATCATCTTCCAGCTGCTCGGCACGGTCTGGCCGCCGCTCGAGCGGCTGCAGAAGGAGGGGGAGGCGGGTCGCAAGAAGATCAACGAGTACACGCGGTACGCGACCGTGCTCATCTGCATCGTGCAGAGCTGGGCCTACGTCGCCTTCCTGTCGTCGCAGCAGGTCGGGGAGCAGTCGCTCATCCAGTCGAGCTTTCTCGTGGACGGCCGGCTGCCGTTCGTGTGGCAGTTCGTCGCGGTGATGACGATGACGGCGGGCACGATCTTCCTGATGTGGCTGGGTGAGCAGATCGACGAATTCGGCATCGGCAACGGCATCAGCCTGCTGATCATGGCGGGCATCCTCGCCGCGATGCCGAGCGCATTCGTCGAACTCGGCAACGACACGACGTGGGAACTCGGCGGCGGGGGCGGCAAGCTCGGGATCGAGACCATCCTCGTGCTCGTGGCGCTCTTCGTGGGCGTGGTGGCGGGCGTGGTCTTCATGACGCAGGGCCAGCGCCGGATCCCGACGCAGAGCGCGAAGCACGTGCGCGGGCGTCGCGTTTACGGCGGGACGCGGCAGTACCTGCCCCTGCGGGTGAATCAGGCGGGCGTGATGCCGATCATCTTCGCCAGTTCGCTGCTCCTGTTCCCGCAGATGTTTTTCCAGTATCTCAGCGGCCTCTTTCCCGGCAGCGACATGCTGCGGTCGCTCTACGACTCGTTCACCCGCGGCCAGTCGTATCTCTACAACGTCTGCTACATCGCGCTCATCTACTTCTTCTGCTACTTCTGGACGGCGATCACCTTCAATCCCACCGAGATGGCCGACAATCTCAAGAACTTCGGGGCCTTCATCCCCGGGTATCGTCCGGGCAAGCGGACGGCGGACTACCTGGAGCGGGTGATGGAGCGGATCACGTACGTCGGTGCCGGCTTCCTCGCCCTGGTCGCCGTCATTCCGACGATCGTCGGCGGCGCGCTCGGCATCCCGACCCAGATCGCGAGCTTCTATGGAGGAACCGGGCTGCTGATCGCGGTGAGCGTCGCGTTCGACCTGGTGCAGAAGATCGACAGTCACCTCGTGATGCGAAACTACAGCGGGCTGCTGGAGAAGACGTGACCGGTGACCGACCCGCGCCGGTTTGCCGCCGGGCCCATTTCCCCTGCCGCCGTCCCCGGCGGGCGTGCCATGCGGATCATCCTCATCGGACCCCCGGGTGCCGGCAAAGGCACCCAATGCCAGCGGCTCGCGGGTCTCCTGGGCGTGCCCCATCTCTCGACCGGTGAGATGCTGCGGGCGGCGGTCCGCGAGGGGACCCCGGCGGGCGTGCAGGCCGCGCGGTACATGTCGCAGGGGCAGCTCGTGCCGGACCCGCTCATCGTCGGGATGGTGAGCGCGAGGCTGCAGGAGCCCGACTGCCGGGGTGGCTGCCTGCTCGACGGGTTTCCGCGGACGCTGCCCCAGGCGGCCACGCTCGATGACCTGCTGGAACGACGTGCGATCAGCGTCGACGGCGTGATCGAACTGGCGGTGCCCCGCGATGAGCTGGTGCGACGGATGCTGGCACGCGGTCGGGCGGACGACGATCCGGACATCTTCGCCCGTCGCATCATGAGTTTCGAGGAGCAGACGGCGCCCCTGCTCGACTACTACGCACGGCAGGGAAAACTGGCGAGCGTGGACGGCCTCGGAAACGCCGACGAGATCTTCGCGCGGGTGACGCGGGCGATCGAACGATTCGCCAGGCGGGCGCGGCAGCCGGAACAGTGACGGACGACCGCCCGCGGCTTGCGGACGGGCCAAAGTCCGTGGGTATACTCCCGGTGAGTTGCAGCCGGCTCCCCTCCCGTCCGTGAGCGGTCGACGTGGTCACTCTTCGTTCACCCCGCGAGATCGCGCTCATGCGCCGCGCGGGGCTCGTCGTGTGGGGCGCCCATCAGCGGGCGGCTGCACTCGTGCGGCCGGGGGTGACCACGGCCGAGATCGACGCCGCCGTCGAGCGTTTTTTCGTCGAGCACGATGCCATCCCCCTCTTCAAGGGCGTGCCGGGCAAGGTGCCGTTTCCCGCGACCTGTTGCATCTCCGTGAACGACGAGGTGGTGCACGGAATCCCCGGCTCCCGCGTGCTGCTCGACGGCGACGTCGTGAGCGTCGATACGGGATGCAGCGTCGGGGGCTGGTGCGGGGATGCCGCGGTCACGCATCCCGTGGGGACGGTTGCGCCGCGGGTCCAGACCCTGCTCGACTGCACGTCGGGCGTGCTCGCCCTGGCCATCCAGTTGATGGCGTCACGAAATCGCTGGAGCGACGTGGCTTCGGAGATGGCGAAGTACGTGCGCGATCACGGCTTTTCGGTGGTGGAGAACTTCGTCGGACACGGCATCGGTCGCTCGATGCACGAGGATCCGCAGGTGCCGAACTTCTGCACGCCGGCATTCCGCAGGAATCACGACTTCGAGATCGAGCCCGGGCTCGTGATCGCCGTCGAGCCGATGGTCAACATGGGCTCGAAAAAGGTCCGCGTGCTCGCGGACCATTGGACCCAGTCGACGGTGGACGGCCAGCCGAGCGCCCATTTCGAGCACACCGTCGCGATCACGGACGCGGGGCCGGTCGTCCTGACTGCGCCCCCCGCGGCCGGCGAGTCGCTGAAACCGGCCGGTTCCGCGGCCTGAAGCCCACCCCCTTGTGATCGGTGTGGGCTCGGGGATACCATCTGGGGCTCGGATTGGTCCCTGTTTCCTGTGTCGTCTCCGTCGCCAGACGAGCGGCTCCGCCCACGAGTACGTCATGAAGGTCCGCGCCAGCGTCCGCCGCATGTGCGAGAAGTGCAAGATCGTGCGCCGTCGTGGTGTGGTGTTCGTCGTATGCGCGGATCCGAGGCACAAGCAGCGGCAGGGATGAGGTCCGGACGTCTCGATCCGAGGCGATCGTGGACGATCCGACCGGCTCCGCGGCCCGTATCCGTTCCGTTCGTATGTCGGTCCTCCCGCCTCGACACACCCACCCCCTGACACCACGTTGATCGGAAGCGGTCCATGCCTCGTTTGATGGGCGTCGACATCCCGTCGGAAAAGCGCACGCTGTACTCGCTGCAGTACCTCTACGGGGTCGGGCCGCGCGTCGCGCGGGAGCTGTGTCACAAGGCGGGCGTCGATCCACTCAGCCAGGCACGCGACCTGCACGAGGACGAACTCGCACGACTCGCCGCGCTGCTCGACAAGGACTACGTCGTCGAGGGGCAGTTGCGTCGGCAGGTCGCCCAGAACGTTTCGCGGCTCAAGGACATCGGGTCCTATCGCGGCCTTCGACACCGGCGCGGCCTGCCGGTCCGCGGCCAGCGGACCCGTACCAACGCACGCACGCGCAAGGGCCCGAAGAAGACCGTCGCCGGCAAGAAGGGCGTCAAGGATCTGAAGTAGTCCCGTCGTTTCCGCGCGGGCGTGTGTCGGCGGTGTCGCCGCACGCGTCGAAGCGACTGGCGAGCGACCGTTTTCCGCAGCGTTCCACGGACGTCCGACCCCACACGCACATCGAATCAGCAGCGAACCGGAGTGGCCCTGGCGGGCATGACCGAGATGGCAAAGGCACCGAAGGCGAAAAAGAAGAGCGTGACGGCGGGCATCGCCTACATCACCGCGAGCTTCAACAACACGACCGTCACCATCACCGATGCGCGGGGCGACACGCTGTGTTGGGCCAGTGGAGGCACGTGCGGGTTCAAGGGCAGCCGCAAAGGAACGCCGTTCGCCGGGCAGTGTGCGGCCCAGCAGGCTGCCGAGAAGGCTGCGAAGTTCGGTGTGAAGGATCTCGAGGTCCGGGTGCGGGGTCCTGGAAGCGGTCGCGAGAGCGCGATCACGGCGTTGCAGGCGGCCGGAATGAACGTGCGCAGCATCGAGGACATCACGCCGCTGCCCCACAACGGCTGCCGTCCACCGAAGAAGCGGAGGGTCTGATCCATGGGACGCATCACCGGCCCGGTCTGTCGTCTCTGTCGGCGCGATGGCCTGAAGCTGTTTCTCAAGGGGAGTCGTTGCGACTCGCCGAAATGCGCCTTCGAGAGGCGTCCGACGCCTCCCGGCGTCCAGCAGAAGCGCCGCAGCAAGCCGACGGACTACGGCCTTCGGCTTCGTGAGAAGCAGAAGCTGAAGCACTACTACGGCGTGCTGGAG
>DNLZ01000177.1:12380-14612 GCA_003488325.1 Planctomycetaceae bacterium | reverse complement strand
GAGACGCTGCTGTCGCTGCTCGAGCGGCGGCTCGACAACGTCGTGCACAGGCTCGGATTCGCCGCATCGCGTGCGTCGGCCCGGCAGATGGTGATGCACGGGCACATCACGATCAACGGCCGTCGTGTCGACGTGCCGAGCTACCTCGTCCGGGCCGGTGATCTGCTGCGGGTCAAGAATCGTGCGAAGAGCCTGCAGCTCGCCCATGCGGCCCTGGCGGATTTTCGCCGCGAGGTGCCCGACTTCCTGTCGCGTGGCGACGGTCCGATTCCCGAGGGCCGTGTCGACCGGCTTCCTGCCGCCGAGGATGTTTCGATTCCGGTGCAGGCCAACCTGATCATCGAG
Source organism: Planctomycetaceae bacterium (assembly GCA_003488325.1). Classification (GTDB taxonomy): domain Bacteria; phylum Planctomycetota; class Planctomycetia; order Pirellulales; family UBA1268; genus QWPN01. The sequence continues at coordinate 14,267 of DNLZ01000177.1, read as the reverse complement.
CTGTGTTCCAAGTGACCGGAGGGGGTTTCGCATGCATATTCGCTGGCGGGGTCTCGAGCTTCCCGGGTCGGTCGTGGCCGACGCCAAGACGCTGTCGCCCACGTACGGCCGCTTCGTCGCCGAGCCGTTCGAGCGGGGGTTCGGCACCACCGTGGGCAACAGCCTGCGGCGCGTCCTCCTGTCGGGCCTGGAGGGGAGTGCGGTCACGCAGCTGAAGCTGGCCGGGTCCCTGCACGAGTTCACCACGATCAAGGGCGTGGTCGAGGACGTGACGGACATCGTGCTCGCCGTGAAGAGCCTCGTGGTGAAGAACCACAGCGAGTCGACGCGGGTCATTCGCGTGGAGAAGTCGACCAAGGGGCCGGTGACGGCGGCCGACATCCAGACGGACGATGCGGTCGAGGTCGTGAACAAGGGGCTCGTGCTCGCCACCCTCACGGACGATGTGCCGTTCGAACTCGAGATGGTCGTCGAGAACGGTCGGGGCTACATGCCCGCGAGCGAGCAGAGCCAGGCGTCTCAGGAGATCGGCATCATTCCGGTGGACGCCGCTTTCAGTCCGGTGACGAAGGTCAAGTACGAAGTCGAAGAGACGCGGGTGGGTCAGAAGACGAACTACGACAAGCTCACGCTGGAGATCTGGACCGACGGCACGGTCACGCCCGAGATGGCGTTGGTCGAGGCGGCCAAGATCCTTCGCAAGCACCTCAATCCCTTCGTCGGCTACACGCAGCCCGGTCCGGCGGTGCCACTGCCCGCGGCGAGCGGTCTGTTCAGCGTGGAGGCTCCGTTGGAGAGTCGGCTGGGCATGCTCGTGTCAGACCTGCGGCTTTCGCTCCGGGCCAACAACTGCCTCGAGGAGGCCGGGATCACGTCGCTGCGCGATCTGGTGGCACGGTCGCGGGACGAGTTGCTGGAGATGCGGAATCTCGGCGAGACGACGCTCCAGGAGGTCGAGGACAAGCTCCGCGAATTGGGGCTCCACCTCGGCATGGGCGTCGCCGCGACCGCCGGGCTTTGAGTCGTCGAGGGAAGGGGAGTCATCGATGCGTCACCGTCGCAAGGGTCGTGTTCTCGGCCGAAGTCCATCCCACCAGCGGGCGCTCCTGCGGAATCTCGCCTCGGCGCTCATGCTCACCGAGCGGGAGGCGGAGCCGGGTGAGGCGGGTTCTCCGCGGGTGAGCGGTCGGATCGTGACGACGGTCGCCAAGGCGAAGGAGGTGCGTCCGCTCGTGGAGCGGTGCATCACCATCGCGCGACGGGGCCTCGTCGCCGAGCAGCGGGCGAAGGAATTCGCCTCCCGGGCCGAGAGGGACTCGCCGGAATGGAAGCGTTGGCGCGAAAGCGACACGTGGCGGAATTGGGCTCAGGCGATGGCTCCCGCGGTGCGGGCACGGCGCCGGGTCGTGCGACTGCTCGGTGACAAGCAGGCAGCCCGCATCGTTTTTGAAAAGGTCGCGCCCCGCTTCGTCGATCGGCCGGGTGGCTATACGCGCATCCTGAAGCTCGCGACCCCTCGTTTGGGTGATGCTGGCCCGCGGGCGGTGTTGGAGTTCGTGGGGGGAGAGTCCCAGGCGCAGGCGGTGCGTCCGCGACCGGTCGCATCCGGCCGCCCACGCGGCTGACCGGGGGGCGACTCGATTGCCCGCCGGGCGGTCCCGAGACGGTGCCCCCCTAGCGTCCATGATGGCGTCCATGATGGCGGGCACAAAAGTGGTTTCGCCCCGCACCCGTTTTTCCGATACCATAGGATATGTGGGTGGTCGGGTATTCTCAGGGATTCTGGGGCCGTGTGGGTTGTGTCTGACCCTTGATGCATGGGAGTGACGGCATGATCGCGACTGAGCGTGGCGATCGGGCGGTGCCCGCGCGGGGTGTGCGGGGTGT
>DNLZ01000177.1:10619-12059 GCA_003488325.1 Planctomycetaceae bacterium | reverse complement strand
TGTTCATGGCCGACGCGTCGCGTCGTCGAGTCCCGCGCTGCAGATCGTGCGGGGGGCCCTTGCGACCTCGTTGCTCGTGGCATCCACCCTCGCCGGCATGCCGTGGCGATGCGCCGGAGCGGTCGAGCACTTCGACAATCCGACAGTGGCCTTCATCAACGAGAAGGTCGCGACCGGCTGGGAGGAGCGCGACCTGAAGCCGGCGAAGCCGGCGACGGATGGCGAGTGGTGCCGGAGAGTGCATCTCGACCTCATCGGCCGCATTCCGACCATCGAGGAGCTGCAGTCGTACGTCGGCGACTCGACGCCGATGAAGCGGGCGGTGCTCGTCGGCAGGCTGCTGGGCGACGACTACGTCGACGAGTACGCGCGGCACTGGACCGACGTCTGGACGACCGTCCTCATCGGCCGTGACGTCGAGAACGAACGCGTCAGCCGGCCGGGCATGCGGCAGTGGCTGCGGCGTGCGCTGTCGAGAAACATGCCCTACGACCAGTTCATGGAAGAACTGGTGACCGCCACCGGCGTGAACACGAATCGTCGCGATGTCGACGGCTTCAACGGTGCGACCAACTTCCTCAGCGGGAAGATGGAGGAGATGGGTGTCGCGAACGGCGTTCAGGCGACCGCGAAGACCGCCCAGATCTTCCTCGGCGTGCAGGTGCAGTGCACGCAGTGCCACAACCACCCCTTCAACAAGGGGAAGCAAAACCAGTTCTGGGAGCTCAACGCGTTCTTTCGCCAGGCGCAGGCGCTGCGGCGGTTCGACGGCACCCGTGACGTGCGGTGGATCGAGCTCGTCGACGGCGACTTCCCGGGTGAAGGGCGGGATCCGCAGGAGGCCGAGATCTACTACGAACTGCGAAATGGTCTGATGAAGGTTGCCTATCCGGTCTTCATCGACGGCACCGAAATCTCGCGCAGCGGATACCTGCCGGCCGTCCTGGAGGACGGCACCGCGTACGGAGTCAATCGGCGGGCCGAACTCGCCAAGCTGATCAAGACGAGCCCCAATTTCCCCCGCGCCATCGTCAATCGGATCTGGGCCCAGTTCTTCGGGTATGGGTTCACGCGGCCGGTGGACGACTTCGGCGACCACAATCCGCCCTCGCATCCGGAGCTCCTCGACGGGCTCGCGGAGCGTCTGCAGGAAAGCAGCTTCGACCTCAAGGAACTGATGCGGTGGATCACCCTCTCGGAAGCCTACGCCCTTTCGAGTCGCACCACGGCGGGCAACACCAAGGACGATCCGCTGATGGGCGAGCAGCCGATGTTCAGCCGGTTCTACATGCGTCAGATGCAGGCGGAGCAGCTCTACGAGTCCCTTCTCACAGCGACCCAGGCCGACCAGTCGCGCACCGGCGAGGACGCCGCCAAGGCGAAGGACGAGTGGCTGTCCCAGTTCATCATCGCGTTCGGCACCGACGAGGGTGACGATGC
>DNLZ01000177.1:6078-10242 GCA_003488325.1 Planctomycetaceae bacterium | reverse complement strand
GTCAAGGCGGCGACCGCCATCGGGAAGGGGGGGTTCCTCGACGCGATCGCCACCGGAGGCCTGCGCGACGAGGCGAAGCTCGCGAGGCTCTACGAGGCGGCGCTCGCCCGGGGTCCGACGCCGAAGGAGCTGACCGCGGCCAAGCGGCTCGTGGCGGGGCGCCGCGGCGACGTCGCCGGAGCCCTGCAGGACATCTGGTGGGCCGTGCTCAATTCCAACGAATTCATCCTCAACCACTGAGTCGTGCCGGCGAGTCGTCCGAGTGTCCCGTCCACGTTGGGTCCGAAATGCCATCACCCACGACGCCTTTTCGTCCTTGACCGTTCCCGGCCTGTGCGTCCGCCCGATTGCCTTCCGCTCCGTCATCCAAGTCAGCCCATTCCCATACCGAGTCCGCCACACCTTTCCGGAGTCCCTGCCATGAGCCGTTTTCTCGATCTTCCCGCCGGCATGTCGCGGCGGCACTTCGTGAGCCACCTCGCCGGGGCTGCCGCGCTCGCCGGTCCGGCGACGACCTTCACCAACACGCTGATGGCCAACGCCGCCGACCTGCGCAAGCGTCACAAGGCGGCCATCCTGCTGTGGATGGGCGGCGGCCCCAGCACCATGGACCTCTGGGATCTGAAGCCCGGAACGGTGACCGGCGGACCCTTCAAGCCGATCTCCACGAGCGCGGATGGTGTGCAGATCTGCGAGCACCTGCCGCTGATGGCGCAGCAGATGCACAACATGGCGATCGTGCGGTCGATGAGCACCCGTGAGGCCGACCACATGCGCGGCCGCTACTACATGCACACGGGGTACGTGCCGAATCCCAACGTGGAGCATCCGGGCTACGGGTCGGTGATCGCCCGCGAGCTCGCCAGCCAGGTGCCCGATCTCGAGATCCCGCCCTTCGTCTCGGTGGGTGGGAGCAGCGTCGGTGCCGGGTTCCTCGGCATGACCTGGGCCCCGTTCGTGGTCGACTCCAACGGCAACGTGCGGAACCTCGACATGGGCATCGATCCGACTCGGCTCGGCCAGCGTCTCGAAATGCTGGCCACCATCGAGGATCGGTTCATCGGCGAGAAGCGCGGCCCCTCGGCTGACGAGCACAAGCGCGTGCTCGAGAAGACGGTCCGCCTCATGACGAGCGACCAGATGGAGGCGTTCAAGGTGCGGTCGGAGCCGAAGGGGATGCTCGACCTCTACGGCGACACGGCGTTCGGCCGCGGCTGCCTCATGGCACGGCGGCTCGTGGAGCGTGGCGTGCCGTTCGTGGAGGTCGATCTCGGCGGCTGGGACATGCACAACGACATTTTCACGACGCTTGCCGACCGGAAGCTGCCGGAGCTCGACAAGGCGATGAGCGCCCTGGTCGGGGACCTGGCGGAGCGTGGCATGCTCGACGACACCGTCGTCATGTGGATGGGTGAGTTCAGCCGTACGCCCACGATCAACGGCACGGCGGGGCGTGATCACTGGGCCCGCAGTTGGAGCGTGGTGGTCGGCGGGGGCGGCTTCAAGCGAGGCGTCACCGTCGGTGAGACGAGCTCCGACGGTCGCGAGGTGGTCGGGGAGTCGTACTCGTCGGAGGATCTGATGGCGAGCGTGCTCAAGTCGCTCGGCATCTCGCTCGAGACGACGTTCACGGCCAAGAACGGCCGGCCGATGAAGATCGCCAACTCCGGCAAGGTGATCAAGGAACTGTTTGCCTGAGCGAACGGCATCGACGACGCGCCGGGGCGGCATGGCCGCCCCGGCCGTCGACGCTACACTCACAGGGCCCCGGGGCGTGAACACAGCCCCGATTCCCTCCCCGTGAGTGGTCCATGGCGTCGGTCGATCTCGATGCGGAACAGTGGACGACGGCCGACGCGGCCGATCTCTACGAGGTGTCCCGCTGGGGAGGCGGGTACTTCTCGATCGGCCCCAACGGGCACCTCCTCGTCCATCCGGACAAGCAGCCGACGAAGAGCGTCGACCTGAAGGCACTGGTCGATCGCCTCCAGGTGCGCGGGATCGACCTGCCGATCCTCCTGCGGTTCGCCGAGATGCTCGAGCACCGCCTGCGGGAGATCCACGGGGCGTTCGCCGCCGCGATGCGCGACTCCGGCTACCAGGGGAGGTACTGCTGCGTCTATCCCGTGAAGGTCAACCAGCAGCGTCAGGTGGTGGAGGAGGTGCTGCGATTCGGTCGGCGGTATGGCTTCGGGCTGGAGGCGGGCAGCAAGCCCGAGCTGCTCGCCGTGATCGCGCTGGCCGACAACGACACGCCGATCATCTGCAACGGCTTCAAGGATGCCGAGTTCATCGAGACGGCGATGCTCGCCCAGAAGATCGGGCGCCACATCATTCCCGTGGTGGAGCGGTTCTCCGAGCTGCAGCTGATCCTCGAGTACGCCGAGAAGATCGGCGTCCGACCGCGGATCGGCGTGCGGGTGAAGCTCGCATCCCGAGGCAGCGGCCGCTGGCAGTCGTCGGGTGGATTTCGCAGCAAGTTCGGCCTCACGGCCGGCGAGATCATGCGCGGGCTCGAGCTGCTCTCGGCCCGTGGCATGGAGGACTGCCTCCAGCTCCTGCACTTCCACCAGGGGAGTCAGATCACGAACATCCGCCACATCAAGGCGGCGCTGACGGAGGCGGCCCGGATTTACACCGAACTCGTGAAGCGCGGAGCCGGGCTGCGTTATCTCGACGTCGGGGGCGGCCTCGGCGTCGATTACGACGGCTCACAGACGAATTTCGAGTCGAGCGTCAACTACAGCCTGCAGGAGTATGCCAACGACGTCGTGTCGCACGTGCAGACGGCCTGTGACGAGGCGGGTGTGCCGCATCCGACGATCGTCTCGGAGAGCGGTCGGGCGATCGTCGCATACCACAGCATGCTGATCTTCGGCGTGCTCGGTGTCTCGGAGCAGGGCGGCCAGGCGGAGGTCGCCGAGCCGCCGGCCGATGCCGAGCAGCCGCTGCACGATCTCTGGGAGACCCATCAGGGCATCAACGTGCGGAACCTGCTGGAGAGCTACCACGACGCCCAGCAGGCCCTCGACACCTCGATGAACCTGTTCGCGACCGGGTATCTGCCGCTCGACCAGCGGTCCGCGGTCGAGAACCTCTACTGGGCGATCTGCCGGCGCATCGCGAAGCTCGCCCGGGGGCTGGAGTACGTGCCGGAGGAACTGGAGGGGCTGCAGGCCACGCTCTGCGACACCTACTTCTGCAACTTCTCCCTGTTTCAATCGATCCCCGACAGCTGGGCGATCAAGCAGCTCTTTCCCGTGATGCCCATCCATCGGCTCGACGAGCGGCCCGTCCGCCCCGCCGTGCTCGGTGACGTGACGTGCGATTCGGACGGGAAGATCGACCAGTTCATCGACCGCCGCGACGTGAAACGATCGCTGCCGCTGCACACGTGGCGTCACGAGCCGTACTACCTCGGCGCGTTCCTGATCGGGGCCTACCAGGAGATTCTCGGCGACCTGCACAACCTCTTCGGCGACACGCATGCCGTGCACGTCAGCACCGACGACCGTGGCGAGGTGGTCGTCGACGCCGTCATCAAGGGTGACACGGTGAGGGAGGTGCTCGACTACGTCGAGTTCGACGCGAATCACCTCGTGCAGCGGCTGCGCGACTCCATCGAGCAGGCGGTGCGCGAGGGCCGCATCGGCGACGGCCAGGCCGGAAGGTTCCTCCGGTTCTACGAGGAGGGCCTCGGGGGCTACACGTACCTGGAGGAGCCGGGCTGAGTGGCTGTGGAACAAGCCCCCGTGCGCCACCCATGCACCTCATTCGCGTCGCCGGCGCCGCGCTGAATCAGACGCCGCTGGACTGGGACGGCAACCGCGACCGGATCCTGGCGGCCATCGGCCGGGCCAGGGCGACCGGCGTGTCGATCCTCTGTCTGCCGGAACTCTGCATCTCCGGATACGGCTGCGAGGACGCCTTCCAGTCCGCCGGCGTGCAGCACTCGGCCGGGGACGTGCTCGCGGAAATCCTCCCCCACACGGCCGACCTCGTCGTCGCGCTCGGCCTTCCCGTCCGCTTTGAAAGTGCCGTCTACGATGCCGCGGCGCTCGTGGCCGACGGCCGGCTCGTCGGCATCGTCTGCAAGCAGCATCTGGCCGGCGAGGGCATCCACTACGAGCCACGGTGGTTTCGGGCGTGGCCGCAGGGGCGGCG
>DNLZ01000177.1:0-5700 GCA_003488325.1 Planctomycetaceae bacterium | reverse complement strand
GGCGGGGTGCGCATCGGCTTCGAGATCTGCGAGGACGCGTGGGTCGCACAGCGGCCCGGCGCAGCGCTGGCTGCCCGCGGAATCGATCTCATTCTCAATCCGTCGGCGAGCCACTTCGCCTTCGGCAAGGACGAGGTGCGCCGTCGCTTCGTGCTCGAGGGATCGCGGGCCTTCGCCTGCGGCTACGTGTACGCGAATCTCGCGGGCAACGAAGCGGGGCGCGCCATCTACGACGGGGGTGTGCTCGTGGCTGCCGCGGGGCGGCTGCTCGCGGCTGGCAGGCGGTTTCCGTTCGCGGAGTGCCAGTCCACGGAGGCCGTCGTGGATCTCGACGCGGTGCGGCTCGCCCAGCAGCGGACCTCGTTCGCCACAGGCCCTGCCGGCGGGGATGACCGCATCACGGTCGACTTCTCCCCCGCGACGGTGCGACCGGAGGCCTCGATATCCGGCGGTGACCTCCGCGACGCCTGGGAGCGTGGTCCACACGTCAAGGAGGAGGAGTTCACGCGGGCGGTCGCCCTCGGTCTCTTCGACTACGTGCGCAAGAGCGGCTCACGTGGACTGGTGGTGTCGGCGAGCGGTGGCGCCGACTCGTCGGCCGTCGCGTCCCTGGCGGCGATCGCCCTGCGCTTGGCGGCCCGGGAGCGGTCGGTCGCCGAGGTGGCCCGGCTGCTGGGCGGATCCGGCCGTGTCCCTGAAGGCCATCCCGGCTGGTCTTCGGACGGGGCGCCGGCCGTGCCGGAAGACGAGACCGCACTGCGTCGTCTGATCACCCGCGCGCTCACGTGCGTCTACCAGTCCACGGCCAACTCCGGGCCCGTGACGAGGGCCGCGGCCGCCGAACTGGCCGGCGCGCTGGGGGCGACGTTTCTCACCTTCGATGTCGAGCCGCTCGTCAGGGGCTACGAGCGCCTCGTGACCGACGCCATCGGCCGGCCGCTCTCGTGGGAGACGGACGACGTCGCCCTGCAGAACATCCAGGCCCGCGCGCGGGCCCCGGGAGTGTGGATGCTCGCCAACCTGACCGGGGCGCTGCTCGTGTCGACGAGCAATCGCTCCGAGGCGGCGGTGGGCTACGCCACGATGGATGGCGACACCGCCGGCGGCATCGCGCCGATCGCCGGCATCGACAAGGCATACCTGCGGCGGTGGCTGCGCTGGCTCGAGCGGGACGGCCCCGAGGGCCTCGGGCCCATCCCCGCGCTCGCGGCCGTGAACGCGCAGGCTCCGACCGCCGAGCTGCGCCCTGCCGCCTCCGGCCAGACCGACGAGGCGGACCTCATGCCCTACGACGTGCTCGACACCGTCGAGCGGCTCGCGATCGGCGAGAAACAGACGCCACTGGAGGCCTGGCGGCAGGTGCGTGCGCGCTATCCGCAGCACGACGCCCGCCAGCTCGCGGTGTGGACGGAGCGTTTCTTCCGGCTGTGGAGCCGGAACCAGTGGAAGCGGGAGCGGTACGCGCCGTCGTTCCACCTCGACGATCAGAATCTCGACCCCAAGACGTGGTGCCGCTTTCCCATCCTCTCCGGGGGTTTCGAGCGGGAGTGTGCGGCGCTCCGGGCGGCCGTGGCGAGCGAGGCAGGACCGGCGAAGTAGCGGGTCCGCCGGGCCGAAACGGCCTCGCGAGTCGCGGACTGGCCTGCTATCGTCCGCGGCCTCGCGTCCGCCGCCAGGGGAGTTCTTCGATGTCGCGTCGTCCGTTGTGGTCGATCCTCCGGCTCGGGCTCCCGTTCGCATGGGCGGTCGCGGTCGCCGCGGTGGCCCCGGCGCAGCAGCCACGTGTCGGGGCCGTGCCGCCGGCTCGGCCACCCGCCGCCGTCCAGCCACCGCCGCTCTCGCCGCAGGACGCCGCGGCCCTCGATCGGCTCCTCGCCGCCTGGGAGACCCGGAATGCGTCGGTGCGGACCTGGTCGTGCACCTTCCACAAGTGGGAGTACAGCGCCTGGGGGCCGGCGGCGCCCGGTGGCGACCGCCTCGCGTTCGCCGAGAGCACCGGTGAACTCAAGTATGCCGCCCCGGACAAGGGGCTCTTCCGCGTCAAGGAGTCGAAGCAGTGGAGCACGGAGACGAGCCGCTACGAGCGTCGCGGCCCCGAGGCGGGCGAACACTGGGTGTGCAACGGCGAGAGCATCTACGAGTTTCGCCACACCGAAAGGCAGTTGCGGGAGACGAAACTGCCCCCCGAGATGCGTGGCAAGGCGATCAGCGACGGGCCGTTGCCGTTCGTGTTCGGTGCCAAGGCGGAGACGCTCAAGAAGCGGTACTGGATGCGGATCATCACGCCACCCGAGGTGCGTGATCAGATCTGGCTCGAGGCCCTCCCGAGGTTTCAGGCCGACGCGGCCAACTTCGCGAAGGTGGAACTGATTCTCCAGGCGCGGGACCTCATGCCCTTCGCGATCCAGATCCACAAGCCCGGTGGGCAGGATCGCGACGTCTACCAGTTCGATCCCAACACCAACCTCATCGACAAGGGACTCGACCTCATCCGCGATTTCGCGCGGCCCGTGACGCCGCTCGGATACACCTACGTGCTCGACGACGCGAGCGCGGCAGGCCCGACGAACGCGCCCGCCGCGGCGCTCGCGCAGCCTCGGCCGCCGGGGCCGGCGGCCCCCCGCTGATCGCCCTCGCGCGCTGCTATACTCGGGGCGTCGGGAGGCACGCCGCCGATGCCCTTTGTCGATCCGAAGCACCCGCTCTTCCAGCTGCTCCAGCGGGATCGTCGCTACACGCTCGATGCCTACATGTTCGTGCTCGAGGCGCTGAACTTCGCGCAGGAATCGCTGGGCATGGGACAGGAGCCCTCGATCGAGGAGCTGGAGCCGCCTCCCGCGGCGGTGGGGCGTGCCGGCGACGCCACCGACGCGCGCCCGCAGCGGCCCGAGCGGGGGCGGAAGCGACGGGCGGAGCGTCACGTGTCGGGGCAGCAGCTCTGCGAGGCCGTGCGCCTCTACGGCCTTCAGCAGTACGGCTACCTCGCGCCGACCGTGCTCGGATCGTGGGGCATCCGCTCGACCGACGACGTCGGAGCGATCGTGTTCAACATGATCGACATCGGTCAGATGCGGAAGACGCGGGCCGACAAGCGGGAGGACTTCCAAGGCGTCTACGACTTCGCCGAGGCCTTCGCGCGGGACCTGTCGTTCGTGGTTCCCGAGGCGGGCTGACGCCGCCGGCGTGATCGGTGGAGTGCACATGAGGTGGCCGGCGGCACCGATGACCTTCATCGCGGCGGCGGCGGCGGAGGTGCTGTGGCTCGCCGTGCTGGCCTGGATGGCGATCCGCTGAGTCGCACGGGGTGAGCCTGGCCGGGAGCGTCGGAAGCGTGAACGCGATGAAGGGTGGTCCCGGCGAGGCGCCGATCTGGCCGGCGCTGGTGCCGCTGGCGGCCTATTTCCTGGCGATCGGCCTGATCCACCTGCGGCGCCGACCCTCGGCGCTGGCGGGCGGCTGGGATGCCGTCGGCATCGCGTGCGCCGTCGCGGCGGCGGTCGTGCTCGGCCCGATCGATCTCGTGCTGCCCGCGTCGATCGTCGGCGCGTGGCGCTGGGTGCTCGCCATCGGCTGCTTCATCCTGCTGGTGGTGACCGTGCAGCTCGCATCTCGTCCGCGGCTCGTGGTCTACAACGTGTCGCTCGAGCAGCTCCGCCCGATCGTGGCCCGCGTGGCGACGGCGCTCGATCCGCTGGCGCGCTGGGCCGGGGAAACCGTCGCCCTGCCGGGACGGGACGTGCAGGTGCACCTCGACGGGCGCGGCGGCATGCGCAGTGTGAGCCTCGTCACGCTCGGCAGCCGGACGAGTCCCGAGGGCTGGGTCGAATTCAGCCGCCGGCTGCGTCGAGCCGTGCGGGACCAGCGCGTGCGTCCGAGCCCGTGGGCCGGCCTCTTCCTCGTCGCGGCCCTCGCCCTCGGAGGCCTCGCGGCGCTGCTCGCGTGGCGATCGCACGGCGCCGCGGCGGAGCCGTCCGCCGCCCCCGGGGGCCTCGTCTGGCGTGCCGCATCGTCGTCCCCGATTCCAGGAGTTCACCATGCCGGTGCACGTCGACCTCTCGGCCCATGAGATCACCGTCCCCGTCGTGATCCGCAACGCCCCGCCGGGACGTCTCTACGAGGATGCGGTGACCCGCGAGGGCGCGGGCATCGTCTCGAGCGGTGCCATCGCGATCCGGTCGGGAGCCAAGACGGGCCGCAGCCCGGCCGACAAGCACGTCGTGCGGCGTCCGGAATCGGAGTCGCAGGTCTGGTGGGGCCCGGTGAACCACCCGATCGACGAGCACACCTTCCTTCTCAACCGGCAGCGTGCCGTCGATTACCTCAATACCCGCGACCAGATCTACGTCGTCGACGGCTTCGCCGGCTGGGACCCGGCGTGCCGCGTGAAGGTGCGCGTGCTCTGTGCCCGTGCCTACCACGCGCTCTTCATGCACAACATGCTCATGCGTCCCACGCTCGACGACCTCGAGCGGTTCGGTGCCCCGGACTTCGTGATCTACAACGCCGGTCAATTCCCGGCGAATCCGTACACGGCGCAGATGACCAGCCGGACGAGCATCGACCTCTGCCTCGAGCGGCGCGAGCAGGTGATCCTCGGCACCGAGTATGCCGGGGAGATGAAGAAGGGCGTCTTCACGTTCATGCACTGGTTCCTGCCGGCCCGCGGCGTCCTCTCGATGCACTGCTCCGCGAACGAGTCACTCGCCGATGGGGGCGGGGGGGGCGACGTGGCCCTCTTCTTCGGCCTGTCCGGCACCGGCAAGACGACGCTCTCCGCCGATCCGGCGCGGAGGCTCATCGGTGACGACGAGCACGGCTGGGGCGACGACGGCATCTTCAACATCGAGGGGGGGTGCTACGCGAAGTGCATCCACCTCGCCGAGGCGAAGGAGCCGGAGATCTGGCGCGCGATCCGCTTCGGCACCGTGCTCGAGAACGTGGTCTACGATCCGGCCACGAGGGCCGTCGACTTCGAATCGAGCGCGATCACCGAGAACACGCGAGCCGCCTACCCCATCGACTTCATCGCCAACGCGAAGCTGCCGTGTACGGCGGGTCACCCCCGCAACGTGATCTTCCTGACGTGCGATGCCTCCGGCGTGCTGCCCCCGGTGAGCCGCCTGTCCCACGAGCAGGCGATGTACCACTTCCTCTCGGGGTACACCGCGCGCGTCGCCGGCACGGAGATGGGCATCGTCGAGCCGCAGGTGGCCTTCTCGACCTGCTTCAGCGCCGCCTTCCTCGTGCGGCACCCGACGGAGTATGCCCGACTCCTCGCTGCGAGGCTGCGTCGTCATGAAGCCCGGGCCTGGCTCGTGAACACCGGGTGGACCGGCGGCGCCTACGGCGTGGGGCGGCGGATCGACCTCTCCGTGACCCGCCGCATCATCGACGCCATCCATGCCGGTGCCCTCGACGTCGCGCCGGTGACGCGCGACAGCGTCTTCGGCCTCGACGCGGTGACCGCCGTGCCCGGCGTCGTGGACCGCGTCCTCGAGCCGCGCCTCGCCTGGGCCGACGAGGCGGCCTGGGAATCAGCGGCCCGACGCCTGGCGGCCCGTTTCCGTGACAACTTCCAGGCCTATGCGGCGGCGGCCGGCGCCGATGTCGTCGCGGCAGGGCCGGCCTGACCGCCCGGCGGCGACGTGTGCCCCCGGCTCAGGAGACGAGACGAGACGAGGCGACGGGGGGCGGCGAACG
>DNLZ01000266.1:2762-2944 GCA_003488325.1 Planctomycetaceae bacterium | reverse complement strand
GACCTGCGGCCGCTCGTGTCCGAGGAGGCCGCGCGCCATGCCGTTCTGCGCGGTCCCGACGACGCCGACGCCGACTGGCGGATCGAGCTCGGGCCGGTGTTAGATGCCGCGCTTGCGATCCGGCCGGTCGACCGGGGACTCGCCGGCGTCGGCCTCTGGAGCGAGCACGTGATCCGCGGCAG
>DNLZ01000266.1:0-2373 GCA_003488325.1 Planctomycetaceae bacterium | reverse complement strand
CGATCGCACTGGACCACGATCCCGGCCTCGTGGTGACCGCCGTCGAGGTCGTCGGCTCGGGGGAACCGCTCGAGTTTCGCTCCACCGGTCAGGGAACGGTCTCGATCGCCGTTCCCGCGAGGCTCGAGGGGCGCGAGACGCCGCTCCTGCTCACGGGCATCGCGCCTGCGAACGGACGGACGCGACGCCTGCCGCTCGTGCGTCCATCCGCCCAGCGCTGGGTCCGCGGCGGCATGCTCGTGGTCGTCGATCCCGTCCTCGCCGTGACCGCCTTCGACGTGGAGGAGAGCCGGGTGGTGTCGCCCCAGGCCGCCGAGGGCTGGCCGTTGCCCTCGCGGATCACGACGCGTGTCACGGAATCACGACGCCACGCGATGTTCCATGTCGAGGAGCAGGGACCCGCGGCCGTCGTCAGCCTCGACGTCGCGCCGCGCACGCCCGCGCTGGAGGTGGCTCGCGTCACGACCGTGGAGATCTCCTCCGGTGCCGTGCTCGGTCGAGCCGCCTGCGACCTGCGCGTGTTGGACGGGGAGGTCTTCGACGTCAGCGCGCGCATCGCTCCGGGATGGATCATCGATGCCGTGGATGTCGTCGAATGGCCGGTGGCGGGTGCGGCCGAGGGGGGCGTCGCGCGGCCGTCCGCCGCGGGCGATGCCGTGGACTGGCGGGTCGTCCGCTCGGAGACCGAAAGCGGGCTGCGGGTCGGGCTGGCGGTCGGGGCGACCGCGAATCGCGGGCTCGGCCTGCGCGTCAGCGGCCATCGTGCCGGCATTCCGCCGGGGGCGCCCTTCTCCACGGCGGACGTCGACATGGTGCGGTTCGATGGGGAGCTCGCGGATACGGCCGTGCTCGACTTTCGCACGGTTCCCGACGCGGTCGTCGAGATCGGCGGCGAACCGGTCGGATGGTTTCCCGTGGATGCCCGCCTGGCACGTCTCGTGGAGGATGGGACGCTCCGCGGTCGCATCGTCGCCGGCGACCAGGCGCCGAATCGCCCGGCCCGCGTCGTGCGTCGCCGTCCCCCGCTCGACGCGCGGGTCGAGTCGCGGATCGACGTGCGTGACGAGACGCTGCTCGAAACCTTCTCGCTCACCTGCCAAGCCGAGGCGGGGGGCATCGACGCGCTGGTCGTCCACTTCTCCGAGCCGATGGACGACGGTCTCGAGTGGGTCGTCACCTCGCCCCCCGGCATCGTGGCGACCGCCAGGCGGCTCGATCCCGCCGACGCGCGGCGTCCCGGCGGCTCGCTGGAGGGTGTCGCGGAATCGTGGCTCGTCGAGTGCGCGCCGCCGATCGCGGGCCAGGCACGATTTCGCGCGTCGCGCGGCGTCCCGTTCGTCGGGGCGGTGCCCGTGCCGCTCGCGTGGGTCGAGTCGGCGCGGCGTCCGGGCGGCAGCGTGGTCATCTCGGCAAGCGGTCCGGCGCGTCCGCAGGTCGTGAATCGCCGGCTCCGCGAGCTTCCGGCCGATCCGACCGGCGGTCCGCCCGCGGCGCGGGCGGTCGAATTCGCCTACGGGCCCCCCACGGCGTCGCCGGACGGGCTGGCGGCGGCAGACGTGGCACCGGCCGAGGAGATCGACGGCCGTGCCTGGGCCTGGGTCGAGCGCGTGCGCTGCTGGTGCCACGAGTCGGGCGCGACGGAGTGCGAGTCGACGTTCGAGATCGAGAATCACGGCCGCGAGGAGATCGTGCTCGCCGTCCCGTCCGGGCGGATCGTGGAGGCCATCGCGATCGACGGCACGATCGTGCCGACCGATGCGGTGGGTGTTGCCGGGGGGACGCTGCGGATCGCACTGCCGGTCTCCCGCCGACGCGTCGAACTGTTCGTGCGCACGCTCGACCGCGCCGATCCGACGCTCGACATCTGGCGCGTCCAGCCGGTCGGGTGCACCGTCGACGTGCCCGTGCTCGACAGGCGCGTCGTGCTCCTGGTGCCCCCGGGCCTCGAGGTGGGACCGTCGGTCGCCGGATACCGGCTCACCGATGCCGGGTCACCCGCGTGGATGGAGCGACTGCTCGCGGCACGGCCGCGGTCGTCGTCGCAGGGTGTCGACGTGATCGAGGCGTTCCCCGAGGCGAACGCCGGCTTCCGCGAGGCGCGGTTCGTGGTCGATGCCGGGCAGATCGGTGCGGCGGGCATCGTCATCATGAGCCGGCGGCTGGTGCTGTCGACGGTCGTCGTCGCGGCGGTGCTCGCCGCCATGATGACGCTCGCGACGGCCGTCCGGCATCCGCGCGTGGCCGCCGCGATCTGCCTCGCACTCGCCGTGCTGACGCTGTGGATGCCGCCACCGTTCGTGCCGGCGGCGCGGGCGGCCCTCTGGTCGGCGCTCGGTGGCGTGTATCTCGCGCGCCTGGGCGGCGCGCGGGCCG
>DNLZ01000265.1 GCA_003488325.1 Planctomycetaceae bacterium | reverse complement strand
CCCTGCCTCGACATCGATCGAGGTCGTGTCGTCAAGGGCACGCGATTCCTCGATCTCGCCGATGCCGGCGACCCCGTGGAAGTGGCCGCCCGCTACGACGCGGAGGAGGCCGACGAACTCGTCTTCCTCGACATCACGGCCAGCCACGAGGAGCGTGCGATCATGCTCGACATCGTGCGGCGCGTGGCGGAGACGATCTTCATGCCCTTCACCGTGGGTGGCGGCATCCGGACGCTCGACGACGCGGTGCGCCTCGTGCAGGCGGGCGCCGAAAAGGTGAGCATCAATTCGGCCGCGGTGCGCGACCCTGCGCTCGTGACCGCCGTCGCCGACCGTCTCGGCAGCTGCGCGACGGTGGTGAACATCGACCCGAAGCGGGTCCATCGCGACGGACGCGAGGTGTGGGAGGTGTTCGTGAACGGAGGCCGCGTGGCCACGGGGCTCGAGGCGGTCGACTGGGCCAGGCGGGTCGAGCAGCTCGGCGCCGGCGAGATCGTCCTGACATGCATGGACCGCGACGGCACCCGCGAGGGCTACGACCTGGAAATGACGGCGGCCGTCAGCCGGGCGGTGGGGATTCCCGTGGTCGCCAGCGGCGGTGCGGGAGCCCCCGAGCACCTCGCCGACGCCGTCGAGCAGGGATGCGCCGATGCGGCTCTGGCCGCTGGAATCTTCCACTTCCGCCAGTGTACGATCGGAGAGGTCAAGGACGTGTTCCGGAGCCGTGGCATCCCGGTGCGGCCCCGCCGAGCCTGACGCGAGCTTCCCTCAAGCCCTTCCGAAGGGGAAGGGATGATCCTTCGGCACGACGCCCGAGTGACGCATGGCCACCATCGATTCCCCCGCTCCCAAGACCGAGTCGAACGGCGTGAAGCCCGTGCCTGCCGCCCGCGGGCCGCTGGAGATCGACCGCCTCTTCGAGGCGCTCGTCAAGCTCAACGGCAGCGACCTGCACCTCAAGGTCGGGCAGCCCCCCTTCATGCGTGTGAAGGGAGCGCTCCAGCCGCTCAAGGCGGAGCGGATCGACGACGAGAAGATGCGGCAGTTGTGTGCGCCCCTCATGAGCGAGCGGCAGCGACAGATCTTCGACACCGACGGCGGTGCCGACTTCGCCCACGTCGCGATCTGTGACGGCAAGAAGTGGCGCTTCCGCGTGAACCTGCTCACGCAGCAGGGGTCGTGGGGGCTCGTCGCCCGCAAGGTCAACGACAGCATCCCCGACTTCGAGAAGCTGTTCCTGCCGCCCTCGATCGAGCGGCTCTGCCAGCTCGACCAGGGAATGGTGCTGCTCGCCGGCGTGACGGGCTCCGGCAAGAGCACCACGATCGGCTCGATGCTCAACTACATCAACCGGCACTACCGCAAGCACATCCTCACGCTCGAGGATCCGGTCGAGTTCGTCTTCACCGAGGACAAGTGCCTCATCAATCAGCGGGAGATCGGCGTCGACGTGCGGAACTTCGAGGTCGGCATGAAGCATGCCGTCCGCGAGGATCCCGACATCATCCTCGTGGGCGAGCTGCGCGACGTCGAGACATTCAAGACGGCGATCCACGCCGCCGAGACGGGGCATCTCGTCTTCGGCACCATCCACGCCGCCAGTGCCCCGAGCACGATCACCCGCATCCTCGACCTCTTCCCGCAGGAGGAGCATGCCGCGATCCGCAGTGCCATCGCCTTCAACATGAAGGGCATCGTGGCCCAGAAGCTGCTCAAGTCGATCAAGGAGGGTGTGAGCCGCGTGCCCGTCGTCGAGATGATGTTCTTCGACGTGCTCGTGAGGAAGTACGTGCTCGAGGAGCAGGATCACCTGCTGGCCGACCACATCAAGAAGTCGCATCGTGACGGCATGCAGGACTTCACGATGAGCCTCAAGAGCCTGATCGACCAGGGCCTCATCGACCGGCACGACGCGCTGGAGATCGCGCCCAACCGCGAGGCGCTCGTGATGGCGCTCAAGGGAATCGGGGTCTCGTGATGCTCGGGGCGCTCGGCATCTTCGGCTGGTGGCTCTGCTGCCTGGGCTGGATGGCCACGCTCGACTGGGTGGGCCGCGATTCGGTCCGCTACCGGCTCGCTCCGCAGATCTGGGTTCCGGTGTGCACGCTCGCGTTCCTGATCCCGGCCCTGGTGGCCTGGTGGATCCCCTCCGGCCTGGCGGTGGCGGCGATCGTGCCGCTGGCCTGGCTGGTCCCGGCGCTCGTCTACGTGCTGACCCGCAACGCGCGGCTCCCGGCCGGGAAGCAGGTGCTCACGCCCAACCACTTCCGCAACATCGCCTCGCGGCTCGGCAAGCGGGTGGGCCTGAAGATCGAACAGGGGCTCCAGGACGACGAGCCCCCGCTGCCCGAGGTCGATTTCCTGCCGGCCGAGTCGGCAGGAAATGCCGGCGGCGACGAGAAGCGGAAGCAGCTCGCCGCCATGCCCGGACAGCGGGTCGCCCGGGAGATCGTGGTGGGCGCGGTGCTCGCCCGGGCCGCGCGGGCCGCGATCGAGCCGGTCGCCGACGGCGTGCTCGTGCGCTACGAGGTCGACACGGTGTGGCAGAACCGGCGCCGGCGGGTGCCGCCGGCGAAGCGCGGCGAGCGCGACCGCTACCCGGTCGCGCCGGCCTTCCCGCAGGCGGAGGGCGTGGCCGCCATGAACCTCCTGCGGGCCGCCGCGGGGCTCGCGGCCGACGGCCGGGGGCCGCAGGGGGGCGAGTTCGTGCTCTCGGTGGACGGCAAGAAGCAGACCTGCCGGGTCGGCGGGCGGTCCGGCGCGAGGCTGGAACTCGATTTCCCCGTCACGCCGCCGAAGTTCAAGACGCTCGGCGACCTCGGAGTGGCCGATTCGCTCCGCGAGCAGATCCAACGCACGCTCAAGCTGGAAAAGGGCCTCTTCCTCGTGTCCGGACCCGCGGGCGCCGGCCTGACGACGACGATCGACATGGTGCTGCAATCGGCCGACCGGCTGATGCGCGACTTCGTGTCGATCGAGGATCAGGCGGCCCCGGCCAAGGAGGTGCAGAACGTCAAGGTGCAGCGGTTCGACGGCAGGGCGGTCCAGGCGACCGACGCGGTCACCGCGGCGATGCGCGAGTATCCCCAGGGGCTCGTGACCCGCGACATCCGCGACAAGCCGCTGCTCCTGGAGCTGGCGCGGCTGGCGGGGGAAAACCAGTTCGTGATCCTGAGCCTCAAGGCCAACGACGCGCTCGATGCGATCGCCCGCGTGATGCAGGCGGGGGTGCCGGCCGACCTGCTGGCCCGCACGCTCGTCGGCTCGCTCTCGGTGCGGCTGGTGCGGCGGCTCTGCCCCCGCTGCCGCGAGCATGGCCCCGCCGCGGCCGAACTCCTGAGACGGTTCAAGCGGCGTCCGGAGCAGGTGCCGCAGATCCATCGGGCCGCCCCCGACGGCTGCTCGCTCTGCCAGGGCGCCGGGTTCGTCGGCCGCATCGGCATCTTCGAGCTGGCCGCCGGCAGCCGGGTGCGGCAGGGGGTGGAGGCCAAGGCCAAGCCCGCGGTGCTGCGGGAACTGGCGGTGAAGGATGGCATGGTCCCATTCGACGCCGCCGGCTTCGAGGCCGCGATCGCGGGGACGACCTCGGTGGACGAGGTCGACCGCGTGCTGGCGCCCGCTCCCGCTCCCGGCCCCGCGCCCGCTCCCGGCAAGGGCTGAGATCCTCCGGTCACCTCGATCCGTCAACCGTCGTTTCCTCGGGAACCCCGCCGCCATGGCCTCCCTGCTCGTGCTGCTCCTGCTGCTGGTCGTCTTCGGGGGCACCGCCTTTCTTCTGTGGTGGTTCCAGGGGCTGTGGGGGTGCCTGATCACGCTGGTCAACACGCTGTTCGCGGCGAGCCTGGCGGGGATGGTGGCGGGGCCGTTGGCGGCGCTCTTGAGCGGCTGGCTGCCCGCACTCGACCGCGCCTGGTACTTCCTGGTGCTGTGCACCGTGTTCAGTCAGGTGGTGATCCTGGCCACGGAGGTCTCCCGCCGGGTGAGCCGCACGGCCGTGCCGTTCCACCCGCTGGTCGAGCGGATCGCCACGCCGGTGGTGGCGCTGCTCACCGCCTGGATCGTGATGGCCTTCACGGCGGCCTCGCTCCATGCGGCGCCGCTGCCGAAAAACGCGATCCCGCAGGGAATGCTCCTCGGTCTCGCGCCCGATCGCGGCTGGCTGGGCTGGACGGTCGGCGTCGCCACGAAACCCCCGTTCGGCTCCGCGGGCGGCTGGTTCATCGGCCGGCGGCGCACCGTCGACGGGCTCATCGCCTATTTTGCGGAGCGGCGCGACGGAC